>CALWNT010000156.1 GCA_944382885.1 uncultured Clostridia bacterium
CCAATGAGAGAATAAGGGAAACCCGTTTTTGAAAAAGACGTCGGTACATTATTCTCCCTCCTTTTTAGAGCAGTTTTCTATCTTCATTATAATCAAATAGCGATAGAAAAACTAGGTGAAAGAAGACTGAAAATAGAAGAAAATTGTTGGTGAAAGGAACAAAAGCAGGAGGCAAAATGCCTCCTGCTTTGTATTACGGTTGTGTGATTTGACAGTTGTCGAAACGCTTCCAACGGGGATGGGTGCTTTCCCGAATCTCATTCAGGATTTTCTGCTGGCGGCGTTTGGCAAAATGGACTTCTTTGGGTTCCTCCCGTCCTGCCTCTACAAAAGGCCGTTCGTAGATCTCAGCATACTCCTTAAGCTTTTCCTCGTCCCAGCCGTTTTCGTCGTAAGCGCCGATATAAAGGTAATTGTATGGTTCATATGTACTGCTGCTCTCGTTATATTTTTCCCACTGTTTTTTGTAGATGGCTTCACTGAGCAGGTCTAATTCTTGAACGGTGAGATGAGAGCGGACTTCCGGCTGAGCCAGTATAATTTCCATTAACGCCAAATCATCAAATAAACTTTGACTTATTCTCATATCCTTTAAATAAAGCGTTAGGATTACTTTTCCTGTATTGTTGCGGGACAAAAGTTCTTTGTACGCCGCGCCGGCAGAAGTATCTTCCCCGTAACAACTCATATAATCATATGCAAGCTGTGGCGTACTGTAGACAGGATTTCCGGAATAATGTGTACGAAGACTTTCAAACAGGGCCTTGGTTGACAGATGGGATATTTCTTTTTGAAGAGCTCGTATATAATTTCGCTCTAGTTCAGTAAATGTTTTTTTGTCGATTTTTTCGTCTTTGTCGAGATAAGGATCGTAGTAGTTATAGGAGGCTTCCCAATAGTCGTTGTACTTCATCGATTCGCCGGGGGTATAAGGCTCCTTTCTTTTTCCAATTTCCGGAAAAAAACCATACCACCAGAAGGAAAAAAAGAGAAAAATCGCTGCTGCTGTTATCATCAAGGAAAGTTCTTTTGGGATGGTCTGTTTTTTCATCTTGCTCCCTCCAATCCAGCATCGCTATAATTTTATTATAACGAAATAAACATAGAAAAACTAGGTAAAAGAAGACTAAAAATAGGAGAAAATTGTTGGTGAAAGGAACAAAAGCAGGAGGCATTTGCTTCTCGCTTTTGTGTTACGGTTGTGAAATTTGACAATTATCGAAGCGTTCCCAGTTTTCTGCTTTGGTAGCTGCCGGCCACATTTTTTCTAAAAGATCTAAGACATAACGCCGCCTTTGGGAATCTTTGATATGTTGGGCACGTTCTTTTAGTGATAGATTTTCCCACCCTGCCGTATCTTTTGCAGTTAAGATATCATCACGTAAGTGTGTAAATGGTTTAGCCCGTTCTTCCACCTTTTCGTCTAGCCATCCAAAATCCTCCTTGTAGTCTTTTCCATAGATATCCTGATTGCGGTAACCACAGGTATCTGTATAGAGATAATTATATTTTGCGGCATCAAGGGGATAAATTGGTTCTAAAAATTTTTGGATCTGTTTTTGATCCGCAAGCTTTGGTAACGCTTTCTTTTCCCAGAAAGTAAGATGTTTTTGAATTTCCTCTTGTGTCAAAATCATTTCCAAAAAAGAAACTTTCCCGGGATCCCCTTTTGTGTACTTTTTTCCCTGATAGTGAAAAGAATAAGTTAACGGAACCTCTTGGTAAGCTTTCATCAAAATCCTTCCTGCGCTGTGACGGCTATATAGAGCGTAGGTAATCAAAGAATGATAATCTTTTTTTTCATCCAGTTCCTGTAAGGAACCCGAACGAAAAATACTCTGAAACTCCCTGTAAGGCTTATAGGCGTCTATCCAACCTTCGGTCATAAAAAGGAAAATATCCACAAGAATCTCTGTGTTGGTTTCTGAAAACTCCTCTCTTAAGGCATCGTAAATCATTTCATTGGAGGTTGTTACAGGGTCCTCGTTGTACTGTTGGTATAGTAAAAGATAGGTTTGCGATTCTTCTAATTTGTCGATTGACTTTCCCCATTCCGGGTAATAGCCGTACCACCATGCGGAGAACAGAATAAATAGAAGGAGGAAAACCAATGAGACAATAAGGAAAATCCGTTTTTGAAAAAGACGTTGCCGCATAACTCTTTCCTCCCTTTTTAGAGCAGCTTTCTATCTTCATTATAACCAAATAGCGATAGAAAAACTAGGTAAAAGAAGACTGAAAATAGAAGAAAATTGTTGGTGAAAGGAACAAAAGCAGGAGGCATTTGCCTCCTGCTTTGTGCTACGGTTGCGTGATCTCGCAGTTGTCGAAACGCTCCCATTGGGGTTGAGTGTTTTCCCAAATTTCGTTCAAGATTTTCTGCCGGTAAGATTTAGGAGAATAAGTTTTTGGCCTTCCGATGAGAAGATGTTCGAAAGGTTCTGCGTATTCTTTAAGTCTGTTTTCATTCCAATCATTTTTTTCGTAATCCAAATTTGTATTAGTAACTTCATTGTAAGCATCAATATAAAGATAATTGTAATATGCATCTTTCTCAAAAAAAGAAGGAGAATTCCAAGAAGAGAATTTTTCCCATTGTTTTTTTTGAATAGCTGAGACAAGTTCTTCTTTATCATCTGATGTCAAATGACTTTGGAATTTAGGACGAGACAACAGCAATTCAAAAAAGGCCAGTTTGTTTTTGTTGGAATGAATATCTCCATAACGATTAAACTCAATCGCAGGACATTCCTGATAGGCCCTCAATAATTCTTTCCCCGCATTATTTCTGTTGGACAAAGCATGAAATGGGCCGTCCGGCCATTCTGACATCTGATATAAAAACTCTGCGTAAGCTGTATTGGGATAAGAATAGGTGACATGATCCATAGTATCTGCCCAGTATGCTAATATGTCAATTAAAGCGGCAGTAGATAAGGTGGAATACAACTTTTGACGCTCTTCACTAAACGCAATTTTGTAGTCCTCATCATATGCGTATTTTATAGGATCAACATCTTGCGTAAAATGAAAGAATTCATAGTGCTTCCCAAAATCAGAAAACAGGCCATACCACCATGCGGAACAACCAAAGAACGTAAAAATCGAAAAACCAAAAATTATTCCAACAATTTTTTTAATTGCTCTCACGCCCTTTTGTAATATGTTATGTTATATTGAGAACCATGAGTAACCCACGAACTGTTAACTGCCCATGGATTATCTAACAAATAGTGTTCATATAATCCGTAGGAGCCCCATTTTGACTCAGCTACAACATATTTTGTAGTTCCTGTATATGCCTTTCGTATAAGAACACTGTGCCAATTATCAGCATTATTTGAACTACCTATTTTGAAAACTGCACGTGTAGATGCTTGAAAATAAGAACCGGGATTATATTTTACATAACTACCGTCTCCCCAATAATCTCTAGGATCCGGCATCCAATATGGATTATTCCATGCACTCAGATGCCATGCATAAGAGTGACAATTATAAATAGAGGATGCACCACTTATCTTTCTACAATTTGGAAATAGACGTTCAAAATATGATTCAAATGTTTTTACATCATCTGGTATATCATTATACGTTCGTACTTCTACTGAAACTTTAGTAAGATTCGGAGTATATACATATGATGTATTTGCTCTTGTTGTGACTAAATTATTTTTTTGTGTCTCCAGTACGGAATAAAACGGAGACTCATTTACATATGCTTTTTTGTTAGTTTGTCTAATTTCCGCTTTTTTAGCCGCCTCTTCATCCAGAGCCTCTAATTCTACCTCATTAAGATCATCGTAAAAAACCGGCTGCGCCAATAGAATTTCCAAAAATTCGCTTTTACTTCCGTTTTCGTCTGTAGCATTGTTCAGCGACATCGGAGCAACCTGATCCGCCTGATAACGTGCTAATAAAAGCTCATCGGCGTCTTCCCTCTGCTCCAATTCCTGCAACGCTACGATAATGTCCTCACTGTAAATGTCATAAACAGACTCCATATCATAGACAAAATAAATTGTCCAAATCGGATGATTTAAAATGGTTTCGATCAATGCCTCCGTAGACATAGCCTCTGCTTTACCTTCCGGAATTTTGCAAACTTCTATTTTTTCCGGAAAAGACATCAGCTCTGCCCATTCTTCCGTTCCGGGGACTACCGGATATTCATAGGGGGTATTGATCAGGTTGTCGGCCGCAAAGACCGGGGTTGCCAAAAGCCCTGCGGATAGAACCGCGGACACTCCGCCTGCGAAAATCCGTTTGAATAAGTTTTTGCTCTTTTTCATCATCGATCCTTCTTTCTGCTTTCATGACGTCAGTAAAAATAAAAAATGGCTTGTTTTACATAAACCATCGGAATCTACCTCCTCTGCCTTGAAAATAGGTTTCGTTTCTTACATTTTGTTTATTGATTATACTCAGTATATCATATTTAAAAAGGAAATAATATAGGCAAAAAGTAGAATAAATCTTTTGACATAAGTGCATTTTGCATAAAATAATAGAATGAAAATTGTCGATTTTTGTCGAAAGAAAAAACAATATTTCAGTAAACTGGTAAGCGGGAATATTTTTTAAAATATGAACAAATAGTGAACAAAACATTGTCAGATCATCCTGATCGTGCTACAATAAAATCATCAGGAATCACGGTGAAACGGATTCAGGAATATTGAAATAGATTTCGATTTGGAACAGGGAAGCGTTTTTCACTCGGCCAGGCCCTAACCAATCGAATTGTATTGCTGAGAAGAGGGAAAGACTTATGATCAAAAGCATGACCGGATATGGCCGCTGTCAGCAAATCATCAACGGCAGGGATATATCCGTGGAGATAAAGTCTGTGAACCACAGATTTTTTGAGTTTTCCGCCAGGGTGCCCAGAGCGTATGGGTATTTGGAGGAAAAGATGAAAAGCTATCTGCAGTCTTTGGTTTCCAGAGGGAAAATTGACGTCAGCGTAACGGTGTTTAACTTAGAGGGGAAGGATTCTGAGGTAGAAGTAAACCATTCCTTAGCCCAGGGATATGTTTCGGCTCTGCGGGAGCTGAGTGAGGAGCTCCATCTTCCGGATGATCTGTCCCTTTCGGTAATTTCCCGGTTTCCGGACATCTTTTCCGTTCACAAGCTGGCGGAGGATGAAGAAGTGATCTGGAACGATGTGAAAACAGTGGCTCAGGAAGCGGTGGAACGCTTTATTCAGATGCGCGCCGTGGAAGGCCGCCAGATGAAAGCGGATATTGAAAGCCGTCTGAAAGGGATCGAGGAGATTGTTTCCAAAATAGAGGAAAAGGCTCCCCAGACGGTGCAGAATTATCGGGAGCGTCTGACTGCTAAGATGCAGGAAGTATTAGGAGACAGCAATGTGGATGAACAGCGCCTGTTGTTAGAAGCGGCGATCTATTCGGAAAAAATTGCGGTAGATGAGGAAACGGTCCGGTTGAGAAGTCATTTAAAGCAGTTTTCTCATTTGCTGGAGCATGAGGAGATTGTGGGCAGAAAGCTTGACTTTTTGGTGCAGGAATTAAACCGGGAAACGAACACGATTGGTTCCAAGGCCCAGGATGTAGAGATCACCGGGTATGTGGTGGAAATCAAGTCGGAGATTGAAAAAATCAGAGAACAGATTCAGAACATTGAATAATCCATTTTGAGAGGATAAGGGTGAAAAGATGAAACTGATCAATATAGGATTTGGGAACATGGTGTCAGCCAATCGCCTGATCGCGATTGTCAGTCCAGGCTCGCAGCCGATCAAGCGAATTATCGACGAAGCAAAAGGCAGAGGAAGCCTGATTGACGCTACTTACGGCAGGCGCACCCGTTCGGTCATCATTATGGACAGCGGGCATGTGGTGCTCTCCGCCATTCAGCATGAGACGGTGGCCAGCCGGTTGGACGACGAGGAGGAAGAGGACGATGAGTAAAAAGGGATTATTGATAGTACTCTCCGGGCCTTCCGGTTCCGGAAAGGGGACGGTGCTTCGGGAACTGCTGAAGGAAGAAGAAAATATATTTCTCTCTGTCTCTGCTACAACCAGATCCCCCCGCCCGGGAGAGGAAAACGGCGTTCATTATTTCTTTCTGAGTCGGGAGGAGTTTGAAGCGGAGATTGCAAACGACGGAATGCTGGAACATGCCTGCTATTGTGAAAATTACTACGGAACGCCGAAAAAGCCGGTATTTGACCGCTGTGACAACGGCCAGGATGTGATCTTAGAGATCGAAGTCCAAGGGGCGATGCAGGTGTTGGAAAAACAGAAAGAAGCAGTTTCGATCTTTATTATGCCGCCCAGCCTGACAGAACTGAGAGAGCGCCTGATCGGCCGTCAGACAGAGGATATGGAGACGGTGGAGCGCCGGCTTGCTACTGCCTTAGAGGAAATGAAATACGCGAAACAGTATGACTATATCGTAGTCAACGACAGTATTCAAGAGGCGGTAAAGGATATCAAGGCGATCCTTCAGGCAGAAAAACTCAAATCCGGACGGATGGAGGAGTTTTTGCAGACAGTGGCGGAGTAGGCCTTTGCTGTTTGGGATAAAAGACGAAATTTGATGGATAAAATAAGAAAGGATTCAGGTGAAGTATTATGATGCACAGACCAGCCAGCACAGAAATTTTGAAAAACGGAGAAAGCTACTACTCTTTGGTAGTTGCAGTCGCAAAACGCGCCAGGGAAATTGCAGAGGAAGCGGAAGCGCAGGGAAAAGAGTTGCTGGAAAAACCGGTTCAGATTGCTGTAGAGGAATTCGCAAAGGGAAAGTACAAGCTGGTAGAATCGAAAGGGATCGGAGACGAAGTAGAACATTCCTAACAGTCAAAATGGCAAAGGGGGTTGATCAGGATGGAAAAGAAGACCATTGTATTGGGCGTCACCGGAGGGATTGCCGCTTATAAAATAGCGGATCTTGCCAGCCGTTTGACCAAAGAAGGCTTTGATGTTCATGTCATTATGACCAAAAACGCCACGGAGTTTATTACCCCTCTGACTTTTGAAACCCTAACGGGAAACAAGTGTATCCTAGACACCTTTGCAAGGGATTTTGAGTGGGGTGTCAAGCATATCTCCCTGGCTAAGCGGGCAGATGTGTTTTTGATCGCGCCGGCAACGGCGAATTTTCTGGGGAAAATGGCGCACGGAATTGCGGACGATATGCTGACTACCACAGTGATGGCGGCGACCTGCCCGATTATCATCTCTCCGTCTATGAATACGGCGATGTATGAAAATCCGGTGACCCAGAAAAATATGGCGTTTTTAAAATCCCTGGGGCATACGGTGATTGATCCTGAGGAAGGCGTTTTGGCCTGCCGGGACATTGGAAAAGGGCGGCTTCCGGAGACGGAAGTGCTCCATAGCTTTTTAATGGAAAAGCTGTGTTCAAAAAAGGATTACGCCGGAAAAAAAGTGCTGATTACCGCAGGGCCAACCCAGGAAAGCATTGATCCGGTGCGGTTTGTCACCAACCATTCCAGCGGCAAGATGGGGTATGAACTTGCCAAGGCCGCCTTTTATCGAGGGGCAGAGGTGACGCTTGTGACAGGGCAGGTCGCTTTAAAGCCTCTGGTGGGCGTAAATACGGTCCCGGTTGTTACTGCGGAGGAGATGTTCCGCGAAGTATCGAAACGGGCGGAAGACGCCGATGTGGTGATCAAAGCGGCGGCAGTGGCGGACTTTACGCCGAAAGAGACAGCCAGTGAAAAGATCAAAAAGGGTTCTGAGGAAGAGATGGCCGTTTCCTTCCAAAGAACCAAGGATATTTTAGCCTATTTAGGCGAACATAAGAAGCCAGGGCAAAAGCTCTGCGGCTTTTCGATGGAAACAGAGCATCTGTTGGAAAATTCTCGGAAAAAGCTGGAGAAAAAGCATGCCGACCTGATTGTGGCAAATCACTTAAAACAGGAAGGCGCGGGCTTTGCGGGAGACACCAATGTAGTGACCCTGATTACAAAAGACGATACCCGTCCTCTGCCTTTGATGTCCAAAGCAGAGGTGGCAGACGCGGTGCTGGATGCGCTGAGTGAGCTTTGATCGGCGCTGCGACGACATTTGAAACGGCTCTTTGGAAAGGAGGGAAAGCGGCTTGGAACAAGGCTATGCGGTTGCGAAAATCTATGTGGATAAGGCCGTTTATTCCTTCGACCGGGCGTTTGACTACTTGATCCCGGAAGAGCTTGCCCATACGCTGAAACGAGGCTGCCGGGTGCTGGTTCCTTTTGGAAACGGCAACCGGAAACGGCAGGGGATGGTATATGCTCTGAGCAATGAGATCCCAGAGGGGGTCAAGCTCAAGCCGATTCTTCATCAACTGGATGAGCAGCCGGTGTTTACCCAAGAGATGTTTGCCATCGCGGAGTTTATGGTAAAAAACACCTTCTGCACCTTTTACGATGCGGTAAAGACCATTCTGCCCAATGCGTTTGGGGTAGAAGTGACCCGGCATTATGTCTTGGCAAAGCGGTTTGACGAAGAAGAACTTTCCGCTTTCTCCTACGAGGAACGGAATCTCATTCAGTTTTTGCAGACAGCGAAAACACAGAAGGAACTGGACAACTACTTAAATTGTGAGAACAGCAAGGAAAAACAGAATCTGATTCAAAAACTGCTGGAACAACAGGTGATTCAGGAAGAGGATGAGATCCGGCAGAAGGTGTCGGATAAAACGGTGCGGATGGCACGTCTGTCAGAGGACTTCCAAGCCCGTGTGGAAGAAAAGCGGCTGACGCCCAAACAGACAGAGGTAGTGGAGTTTTTGCAGGGAGTAGGAACCGCCGCGATCAAAGAGATCATGTATTTCTGCGCAGTAGGAGAAGGAGTCATCAAAACGCTGGAAAAGCGGGGGATTCTTTCCTATTTCGAGCGGAAGGTGTACCGCGTCCCTCAGCAGGAGGGAAAAGAATGGGATCTCTCCCTTGCTGATATTCTTCTTTCTGACGAGCAAAAGAAGGTATTTGAAGGAATTTTAGAAAAGTATCAGGAAGAAAAGGCGCAGGTGGCGCTGCTTCACGGAGTGACCGGAAGCGGAAAAACCGCAGTGTTCATCAAGCTGATTGAACAGGTGGTATCCTCCGGGAAACAGGCGATGATGCTGGTGCCGGAAATTTCTTTGACCCCCCAGATGGTGCAGCAGTTTAAATCCCTGTTCGGGGATTCGGTGGCGGTGATGCACAGCAACCTCTCTTTGGGAGAGCGGATGGACGAGTATCAGCGTATTCAGAATGGGAAAGCCCAGATTGTGGTGGGCACCAGAAGTGCGGTTTTCGCTCCAGTGCAGCAGTTAGGGCTGATTATTATGGACGAGGAAGGGGAAGCTTCTTATAAATCGGACTCTTCTCCCCGGTATCACGCCAGGGAGATCGCCAAGTTCCGGTGCCTTTGGCATAAGGGACTGCTTCTGCTGGCGTCCGCAACTCCGTCTATTGAAAGCTATTATAAAGCGAAGCAGGGCGTTTATCACCTTTTTACCCTGCGTCAGCGCTATGCCAGCGCCTCTTTGCCTGAAGTGTATCTGGTGGATATGCGAAGCGAGGAAAAAAAGGGAAACCTGACCGCTGTAAGCGGTATTCTGCGGCAGGAGATTCAGAAAAATATCGATAAAAAGGAGCAGACGATCCTCTTTATCAACCGCAGGGGTTATCAGACCATTGCCTGCTGTCTGGATTGCGGGGAGATCGTCAAATGTCCCAGATGCGACGTCCCTCTTACCTATCACCGGGACAACGGCTATATGATGTGTCATTATTGCGGTTACGCAGAGAAATATCAAAAGGAGTGCCGGGAATGTCACAGTCCTCATGTCAAGCTGTCTGGACTGGGAACCCAAAAGATAGAAGATGAACTTTCCGGAATGTTCCCAGAGGCCCGGATTTTGCGGATGGATATGGACACCACCTTTTCCAGGTATTCCTACAGCGAGAAATTTGACGCATTCCGCAATGGAGATTATGATATTTTAGTGGGAACCCAGATGATCGCAAAGGGATTGGATTTCCCCAATGTGACACTGGTAGGGGTATTGAACGCCGACGCCGGGCTGTATTCCTCCGATTACCGGGGAGTAGAGCGGGTGTTTTCCCTGATTACCCAGGTGGTAGGCCGAAGCGGGCGTGCCGAAAAGACGGGAAGGGCTTATATCCAGACCATGCAGCCGGAGAATCCGGTGATCAGCTTCGCCGCGAAGCAAGACTATGAAAGCTTTTATGAGGATGAAATTATCACCAGAAAGGCGCTGATTTATCCACCCTTCTGCGACATTTGCGTGGTGGGCTTCAGCGGGCCGGTGGAATCGGCTGTAGAGGATGCTGCCTTAGGTTTTCTGGGCATTTTGCAGGAAACGGCAAGAGACTATCAGGGAAAGCTTTCTTTAAAGGTATTGGGACCGTTAAAACCTCCCCTTTACCGGCTAAATGGGAAATACCGGCAGAAGATACTCATGAAATGCCGGTTTCAGACCACTTTTAAACAGTATCTCAAAAGAAGCCTGTTACAGGTTTCCAATCATAAATTATTCCATCGCATTACGGTAACGGTGGATATAAATGGAGATATTAACAATTAGAAAGGAAGGAACAAATCAATGGCAATCAGAACGATTCATTTGGAAGGCGACGAAGTACTGCGCAAGACTTCTAAGCCGGTAACTGAGTTTAATCAAAAGCTTTGGGATCTGCTGGACGATATGGCGCAGACCATGTATCAGGCCGACGGAGTCGGGCTGGCCGCGCCTCAGGTAGGAATTTTGAGAAGGGCCGTTGTAATCGATATTGGAGAGGGCTTAATTGAGCTCGTCAACCCGGAAATTATTGAACAAAAGGGTTCCCAGACCGATACAGAAGGCTGCCTTTCCTGCCCGGGAGAATACGGCAAAGTCACAAGACCGTATAAAGTGAAGGTAAAAGCCCAAAATAGAAATGGGGAAGAATTTACCATTGAAGGGGAAGCACTGCTGGCTCGGGCGTTTTGTCATGAAATCGATCATCTTTCCGGCAGGATCTTTAAGGACATTGCCATTGAAATGGTAGATGTTCAGAAAAAGAAATAGGACAAAGACTTTGGGAGAAACTGACATCGGAGAAAAGAAATGAAGGGGAGATCTTCATGAAAATTGTGTTTATGGGTACGCCTGATTTTGCTGTCCCCTGCCTTCAGGCGATTTTGGACGCAGGAGAAGAAGTGGTTGGGGTATTCACCCAGCCGGATAAGCCCAAAGGGAGAGGACATAAGGTACAGCCTCCGCCAGTGAAAGAACTGGCGCAGAGCTATGGACTTCCTGTTTTTCAGCCGGCGACGCTTCGCACAGACGAGGTATATGATCTGCTTCAAGGGTTAAGTCCGGATCTGATGATCGTAGTGGCCTATGGGAAGATTCTGCCAAAGCGGATTTTAGATCTTCCGCCTTTGGGCTGCGTCAACGTTCATGCCAGCTTGCTTCCCAAATATCGGGGAGCGGGACCGATCCAGTGGAGCGTATTAAACGGCGAAGAAAAGACAGGGGTCACTACCATGTATATGGCCGAGGGGATAGATACCGGGGATATGATTTTCCGGGAAGAAACACCGATCGGAGAGAACGAGACCGCTTCGGAGCTCCATGACAGGCTGTCGGTCTTGGGGGCAAAGGTGCTGTTAAAAACCGTTGAGGCAATCAAGAATCATACGGCGCCCAGAGAAAAGCAGGATGACGCGCTGGCTTCCCATGCGCCGATGCTGACAAAAGAGCTGTCTCAAATTGATTTTCACAAGCCCGCCCAGCTTGTCCACAACCAGATTCGGGGTTTGTCCACCTGGCCCTGCGCTGTGACTACACTGCAGGGAAAGCGTTTAAAGGTATACCGCTCTGAACTGGCGCCTGGATTTCACGGAAAACCGGGGGAGATCCTCTGCAACAAGACCTTTGTAGTGGGCTGTGGAGAGGATACCGCCCTGCGCTTTGTAGAGGTGCAGTTTGAAGGCTCCAAGCGGATGAAGAGTGAGGACTTCCTCCGCGGGAAACAGGTGGAGCTTCACACCTTTTGCGGATAAGAGTGATATCCGATAGATTCTGTCCTTTGACAGGAAGAGAGGAGAAACAATGCCCTTTTTATTCGATTATTCGTATCTCATTTTTGTGGTTCCGGCTTTGCTCATTGCCGGAATGGCTCAGTGGAATGTAAAATCAGCTTTCAGCAGGTACAGCAGGATAAACAATTACCGGGGATACACCGGCTATGAGATCGCCAGAAAGATTTTGGATGACAACGGGCTATATCAGGTACGGATCGAGCGGGTGGCAGGTTCGCTGACCGACCATTTCGACCCGACCAAAAGTGTGGTTCGGTTGTCTGATACGGTGTATCACTCCACTTCCGTAGCGGCGATCGGTGTAGCGGCCCATGAGGTCGGACACGCAATCCAGCACAATACCGGTTATCTGCCCATTAAAATTCGTTCCGCTATTGTACCGATTACCAATATCGGTTCTACTTTAGCTTGGCCGCTGGCAATCTTCGGCATCATTTTAGGCTTGGAACAACTGGCTATGATCGGCGTATGGCTGTTTGTAATCGTGGTATTATTCCAGCTGATTACACTGCCGGTGGAATTTAATGCCAGCAGGAGAGCTTTAAAGACCATCCGGGAGGAGATGATCCTGGAGGGAGAAGAATATACCGGGGCCAAAAGGATGCTGACTGCGGCGGCTTTGACCTATGTAGCAGCGCTGATCGTGGCAATCGGGAACCTGTTGAGGCTGTTGTCCATCGTGAACCGCAACAACAGGCGATGAATCTGACAAAAGGATGAAACAGATGGGGAAAAACGAACGACAGCTGGCATTGGATATTCTGCTCCGCGTTTATCAGGATGGCGGCTACTCTAATTTGTCGCTGAATCAGGCGCTGCGGGGCAGCTCCGGGAATGGCCTTGTGACAGCGTTGGTCTATGGGGTAATTGAGCGGGATTTGACGCTCTCCTATCTCATTGATCGTTATTCCAAAAAGCCTGCGAAAAAGCTGGACCTGGAAATAGCCCTGATTTTAAAGCTGGGGCTTTACCAGCTTATTTATCTAAACCGTGTGCCGGAAAGCTTGGCAGTAAATGAGTCGGTAAAGCTCTGTTATGGGGTGAAAAAAGCCAGTGCCAAAGGTTTTGTCAATGGGGTGCTCCGCGCTTTTTTGCGCAATGGGAAAGAGTGTCCTCTTCCACAGGAGAAAATCCAACGGATGAGCATCGAATACTCCTGTCCGATTTGGCTGATTGAGCAATGGGAAAAGGAGTACGGCGAGACACGTACAAAGGAAATATTACATGCTTCTTTGGGACGCCCGCCTCTTACGGTACGGGTGAATACGCTGAAGACCTCTTCCCAGGCACTGATAGAGAGCTTGGGGGAAAAAGGGGTAAAGGCGGAACAGATCGATGGTGTGCCGGACGCTCTCGCTTTATCGCACACAGGCAATATCAGCGGGCTTCCGGAGTTTCAAGAGGGACTTTGCTATGTACAGGATCTTTCCTCTCAGATCTGCGCCAGACTTGCCGCTCCCAAGCCGGGAGAACGAGCCTTTGATCTTTGTGCGGCGCCGGGATCTAAGTCTTTTACCATGGCGCTTTTGATGGAGAATCGAGGAGAAATCCGTTCCTTTGACCTTTATCCCCATAAGCTGGAGCTGATGCAAAAGACGGCGAAAAGGCTGGGGATCGATATTATCCGCACCGACGTGCAGGACGCTTCCCAATTTCGGGAGGATCTGGGGAGAGCTGACAGCGTATTGTGCGACGTGCCTTGTTCCGGGCTTGGCATCATCCGGAGAAAGCCGGAGATCAAGTACAAGTCCCGGGAAAGCTTAGCAGGACTGAGAGAGATACAATACCGTATTTTGGAGAACGGTTCTTCATATGTCAAGCCGGGAGGAAAACTTCTCTATTCCACCTGTGCGTTGAGCCGGGAGGAAAACAACGCTCAGGCAGATCGCTTTTTAAAAGAGCATCCTGAGTTTGAGGGGATCGAACCGGAAATAGACCTGCCCGCCAATGCACTGCGGGAGGGGAATCAGATTACCTTTTTCCCTGATCCCAAAGGAGGAGACGGTTTTTATACCGCACTATTTCGCAGAAGACCTTAGGCAGAACAGGAGTAACATTGTGATAAAAACAGATTTAAAGTCGTTGACCTTGGAGCAGCTTCAGGAAGAGATAGAAGGGCTGGGAGAGCCGAAATTCCGCGCCAAGCAGATTTTTGACTGGATTCATGTAAAGCGCGCGGATTCTTTTGAACAGATGACCAATCTTCCCGCTTCCTTCCGTCAGAAACTTTCGGAAAACTACACTCTGACACAACTGAAAACGGAGAGAAAACTGGTTTCCAGACTGGATGGGACAGTCAAATACCTTTACCGCCTGCCGGACGGGGAATATGTAGAAACAGTGCTGATGAAGTATCAGCATGGGAACAGCATCTGTGTTTCCTCTCAGGTGGGCTGTAAAATGGGATGTGCGTTCTGCGCCTCTACCAAAGCCGGGTTTGTACGGAATCTGTCCGCTGGTGAGATACTGGATCAGGTCTATCAGACGGAACGGGATTTGAACATTAAGATTTCTCATGTTGTGATGATGGGAATTGGCGAGCCTTTAGATAATTTTCAGAATGTTGTAACCTTTTTGAGATTGATAAATTCTCCATTCGGTGCTAATATAAGTTTACGTAATATTTCTTTGTCGACCTGCGGTTTGGTGGATCAAATCGACGAACTTTCTAAACTCAAGCTGGGAATTACCCTTTCGGTGTCTCTGCATGCAGGGGACGACAGGACAAGGGACAAAATGATGCCGGTGAACCGGAAATATCCGATTGCAGAATTGCTTGCGGCTTGTAAACGGTATACCGATGAAACCAACCGGAGAATCTCTTTTGAATACGCGCTCATCAAAGGAGAAAATGACAGTATGGAAGATGCGCATAGGCTGGCTCATTTATTGAGAGGACAGCTTTGTCATGTGAACCTGATCCCGGTCAACGAGGTAAAGGAGACCCATTTTCAAAAATCTGGAAGAGAGCATATTTACCGCTTCCAGAAAGAATTGATCAAACAGGGGATCAACGCAACCATCCGCAGAACGCTTGGCGCTGATATCAGCGCGGCCTGCGGGCAGCTCAGACGGGAAAGAAATAGTTGAAATCAACCGGATAGGAGGGAAACACTTGCTGTTGTTCGGAAAAACAGATATTGGAAGAGTCCGTTCCACCAATCAGGACGTATATGAATTCAGGAAGCTGGACGAGGACGTCTGGTTTGGATTGGTCTGCGACGGCATGGGCGGAGAAAACGGCGGGCAGGTCGCCAGCAGCATCGCTTGTGAAACCATCTACCGTATGCTTTCTCAAAACTATCGAAGCGGCCTGAGCGATGAAGAATATAAAAATATGATAATCGCGGCGGTAAGCGAAGGCAATGTCGCCGTTTATGATAAGTCTATTGGAAACGATCAGTATATGGGGATGGGCACCACTGTGGTGCTGGCTGTTGTGATTGGAGACAAGGCTTACATAGCCCATGTAGGTGACAGCCGAGTCTACCTTTGGAAAGAAGAGGAACTGTATCAGGTCACAAAGGATCACTCCATTGTCCAGACCTTAATCGACAGAGGAGAACTGATGCCGGAGGACGCGGCTCACCATCCTCAGAAAAACATGATTACCCGAGCGGTGGGTGTCAGCCGCTTTGTGGATATTGATTTTATTGAAATCACAAATCTCGAAGCTTCAGGGTTGCTTTTGTGTTCAGACGGTTTGACGAATGTCTGCTCAGATGAGGAAATTAAAGAAGTGCTGCTTCATACGCCGCCAGAGGAGGTCTGTGAAGTATTGACCAATAAGGCAAATGAAGGCGGCGGATTTGACAATATTACCATTGTGTATATGAAGAAGGATTAGGAGGCCGGAAAGTTTGAATAAGTATATCGGAAAGATTCTGGACGGACGCTATGAGATTAAGGAACTGATTGGAATCGGCGGAATGGCGGACGTCTATAAGGCGTATGATACCACAGAAGAACGGGAGGTCGCAGTCAAAATCTTAAAAGACGAGTACCTCACCAATGAGGATTTTAAACGTCGTTTTCGGAATGAATCCAAAGCGATTGCAGTGCTCTCCCATCCCAATATTGTCAAAATTTATGACGTGAGCTTTGGGGACAAGATTCAGTTCATCGTCATGGAATATGTTAACGGGATTACTCTGAAGGAATATATCGAGCAGCAGGGAGTTGTTTCCTGGAAAGAGGCGGTGCATTTTACCGTCCAGATTTTAAGAGCACTGCAGCATGCTCATGATAACGGCATTGTCCATCGGGATGTCAAGCCTCAGAACGTCATGCTGCTGCAGGACGGTACTGTAAAGGTGATGGATTTTGGCATCGCTCGTTTTGCCAGAGATAACGGCAGAACGATTTCGGAAAAGGCTATTGGGTCTGTTCATTATATTAGTCCAGAGCAGGCAAAAGGCGAAGTGACTGACGAAAAGACGGATATTTATTCTGTGGGTGTGATGATGTTTGAAATGCTCACGGGAAAGCTTCCCTTTGATGGGGATACGCCGGTAGCGGTTGCTATCAAGCAGATGCAGGTGGAGGCGCAGAAGCCTCGGGATCTGAATCCGGATATTCCTCAGGGGCTAGAGGAAATTGTGATCCGTGCGATGAAAAAGGACCCGGATCTGCGTTACCAGACGGCGGCGGAAATGCTCAGAGATATTGACGAGTTCAAGAGAAATCCCAGCGTGATTTTCGATTACCGGTATTTCCCAGATGATGAGAGTACCCAGTATTTTGACGTCATTGCGGAAAAAGGCGAAGAAAAGAAAAAGGGCAAAGAAAAAAAGCCGAAAAAGAAAATGTCCCCGGTAACCCAGATTTTAATGGCAGTGGCAGGAGCTTGTGTGTTGGTAGCGATTATCGCTTTAGTGATCTTCTTTACCGCTATTCGCAATCCCACTCCGGAATTTCAGATGTATGATTTAGTGGGGCTGGATTATGAGGAGGTCATCAATGACCCGACCTATGACAATATCCAAATTGAGAAGGAAAGCGAAGAGCTCAGCGAAAAATATGAAGCGGGGAAAATTATAGAGCAGAATCCAAAAGCAGGCAGAAATGTCAAGGAAGGACAGAAGGTTACAGTTGTTGTCAGCAGCGGGCTGAAAGTCGCTACAGTGCCTGATGTGGTAGGGAAAGATAAGGATGAAGCCGAAGAGGAATTAAAAGCCGCGGGCTTTGAGGTGAATCTGATCAAAAAGTTTGACGACAGCGTACCGGAAGACGAGGTTATTTCCACCTCTCCCGGCCCGGATGAGGAAGCGATGTTGGGAAGCACGATCAAGGTTTATTACAGCCAAGGCGCCGCCACAACAGAAACTACCGTGCCGAATCTGGTTGGTATGACGGAAAATAAAGCGATTGAGGAATTGACCCAGAGAGGATTGCGCTATCAGGTAACCCGAAGAGACAGCACGGAATTGGAAGGAATGGTGTTCGGACAGTCGATTCAGTGGGGCGAACGGGTAGATACGAATACTTTGGTAGAGATTTACGTCAGCAATGGGACAGCTCCCACCGAATCTTATACCTTGAACGTGGATTTAAGCGGCGCGAGCAATCCGGTGAATCAAAACGTAACCTTTACCATTGAGGTGGATGGAGTGCAGAAGGACAGCGTCACCTTGAATCCATCCCAGACCAAGAGGCTGACTTGGGAAGCCACTGATTCCGGAGAAAAACGGGTGGTCATCAAGGTCAATGGACAGGAGTTTGCTGAGTTTACCGTTGATTACAATGACGGGACGCAGAACCAGAGGGGCAATATCAATTACAGCCTGATTCAGCAAAGGGAACCGTTACCACCTGATGAAGAAGACAACGGTCAAGATGGAACCGTAGAAGGTGAAGAGACTGATCCGACCACTCCGGAATCATAATCGGGTAAGAGGGAACGCAGCGTTGAAAACATTGCAAGGATTGATTGTAAAAGCACTCGGAGGTTTCTACTATGTAGAAACCTCCGAACGCACCTATGAGTGCCGTGCAAAGGGAATTTTTAGGAAACAGGGGATTTCTCCTTTTGTAGGCGATCATGTAACGATTGAATTAGACGGGCAGGGAAAAGGTACAGTCAGTGAGATCCATGACCGGAAAAATGAAATCGTCCGCCCGCCTTTGGCTAACTTGGATCGGCTCTTTATTGTAACGTCTATCCTCGACCCATTGCCGAATACCCTGATTATGGATAAATTTATCGCAATGAGCGAGCATAAGGGAATTGATCCGGTGATTGTGATTACCAAAACGGATTTGGCAGATCCTTCTGCTCTCATCGAGCTTTACCGACATGCCGGTTTTACGGTAGTGCCGGTGAGCTGTCAGGACGATTTTTCTCGGCAAAATTCCTGTAAAGAGGAAATGATGGAGCTCCTTCGCGGAAGATTATCCGCCTTTACCGGAAACAGCGGAGTGGGGAAATCCACCTTTTTGAACCTGATCTGTCCGGATCTTCATTTGAAAACCTCCGACATCAGCCAAAAACTTGGGCGGGGACGGCATACCACCCGCCATGTAGAGCTTTATCCCATTCGGGAGATTGGCGCCTATGTGGCCGACACGCCGGGATTCAGCTCGATGGATCTGCTGCGGTATGACCTGATTTTAAAAGATCAGCTGCAATACTGCTTCCGGGAGTTTGAACCTTATCTTTCACAGTGCCGCTTTACCGGCTGTTCTCATACGGTGGAGAAGGGCTGTGCAGTGTTGAAGGCGCTGGAGGAAGGGAAGATCGAAAAAAGCCGTCATGACAGCTATGTGGAAATGTATCGGGAAGTGAAGGACTTGAAGGACTGGGAGCTTCCTCAAAACGGTGGGAAAAAGGCGGGTAGATAGCAG
>CALWNT010000157.1 GCA_944382885.1 uncultured Clostridia bacterium
GTTTGTCGGGGTTCCGCCCCCGACACGACGGGTTCCTTTGGTACACGCCAAAGGAACCAAAACGTGCCCCTCGCCGGGGCGGCTGTACGTATCTTAAAAGTTGACTCCTATCAGAGTATGATGGAAAATATCAGTTTCAGCTAAAACAGCCGCCAGCACGAGCGATAAACTAAATTTTTCCTTCTTAATATGGTTAGGAGAACACTTGTTAGACCCGTATCAAGCCTTCACGGCGTTTGAGTGAAGCGTTTTGCCTACTTTGACGCTGATCAAAGTAGGCCGCGTGCGGGGCGGCTCCCCGCATAGCTTTCTTCTTTCTCTGAAAGAAAGTTGTAGAGAAAAATTGTTTTAAAATAGAAACTAAATTTCTGTTTTGTATTCAAAATACGACAGAATGTTTTTCTTGTTGTCTTTTCTGCCAAATAGGAGAAATTTCTTGCTTTTTATAGGAAAGACAGATATAATAAAATTAAGTATAGTATGTCCGTTTTGTAAACATTTATGATACTGACATCCGGCTTCGAAACCGCCGAGAGTTTGACGCATACTTTTATCAAATCAATTTAGCAATGGAGGGAATTTTTATGAAGAAACGCTTACTATCCCTTGTTCTGGTAGCGACGTTGCTCTTTACTTTTTTCAACGTTCCCATTGGGGCGCGGGAAGTAACCCTGCCCATGGAAGCTTCTTTTTCTGTTTCCAAAGAAGCAGTTAAGCCTGGAGAAACGGTGAAGGTCTCTTTCTGCCTTGACAACTACAATGACACAGCTGTGCCTGGAATTAAGGCTTTTGATGGACACCTTAAAGTGGACGAGAATTTGGGAATTTTAGAAAATGTCCAGTCCGCTATGGTGATGAATAACGGCGACGGCTTTGACACTAATCTTGCGGAAGATGGGACGCTCTATATGTTTTATGAGGCGAGTTGGAGCACACCAACAGCCTTAAACGACAGCAATACGGAAACAGATGGGGATTATTCTTACTATATTCTGCCCAGAGACAATAAAACCCTGTTTACATTTGATCTGGTGGTGAATAAGGAAATCACCGCGGATCAGCTGGAACAGGCTTTATTTGAAACGATGGA
Organism: uncultured Clostridia bacterium; assembly: GCA_944382885.1. Classification (GTDB taxonomy): domain Bacteria; phylum Bacillota; class Clostridia; order Oscillospirales; family Ruminococcaceae; genus Massiliimalia. The sequence goes on from CALWNT010000157.1 coordinate 1,091, forward strand.
GTTTACATTTGCCGATGCGGATGGAAATGAAATTTCTGTGGATTATACTGTGCCTGCGCTTGATGTGCTGGCTGAGGCTCCTCAGATCTTGTTAAACGGCGAACCTGTAAAGGAGACGGCCTATACAGAGATGGTGGAGGTTTCTTCTGATAAGGGTACGGTGGTCTTAAAGGATGAAGACCAGAATGTGATTGAAGATAAAATCGCAAAGGTGGACGGCGTTTATACCGTTACCGCTGCTGATGCCGCCGGCAATGAGTCTGTGGCTGAGTTTACTGTGCGGTTAGGTGTAAACTCGGTGGAAGTTGCGGCAAATCCCAATAAGATGCAGTACTATGTGGGAGAAGCATTGGATTTGTCAGGCGGAATGCTTCAACTGGTTTATGCCAACGAGGAAATTACGAAGCAAATTTCGATGACCGCAGATTCTGTAACAGTGGAAGGTTATGACCCGAATACGGTAGGAAAGCAGGAACTGACGGTTTCTTATACAGAAAATGGCAAAACAGTGACCACGAAACTGGAAGTAGAAGTGCTGGAAAACGAAGTGAAGACGATTTCCTGGAACAGTCTGCCGGAAAAGCTCCGTTATATCGAAGGGCAGGAATTGGATCTCACCGGCGGCAGCATTGATGTGGTCTATGCCAATGGAGAAGAAAGTACGATTGCGCTTTCTTCCAGCATGATTTCCGGTTATGACCGGGATGAAATCGGCGAACAAACGGTGACCGTGAACTATGGAGATCAAAAACTCACCTTTATAGTAACGGTGAAAGAGAAAACGGTTACCGGCATCAAAGCAGTTTTGGAAAATCCCCAGCAGAAAATCGATACCACCTTTGATGAAAAGGGAACGGTGATCGTTTCTTATGACAATGATACAACTCAGGAGGTTTCCTTCAGCGACGAAGCCGTGGTCCTGAGCTATCCAGAAGGTATGATGGAATCTCTGGGACCGAAGAAAATAACGGTGGCTTATCAGGGAGAAGAAACCATCGTTACCTTGACGGTGATTGATAAGGTTCTTACTGGTATGGAAGTGCAAGCACCCAATAAGACCTCTTATCTTGAAGGACAGGGATTAGATCTTACTGGTGGGGAATTGATTCTGAGCTATGATAATGGTACTACTGAGGAAGTTCCGTTGACAGAAGCTGAGATTTCCGGATATGCTCCTGAAACAATTGGTTCTCAGACCATCACGGTTACCTATGGCGGGTTTACCGATACCTTTGAAGTTGTGGTAAAAGCCAAATCCATTTCCGATATCAGCTGGAACGAAAAACCCACGAAAACGGAATTTATGGAGAGGGAAGCTTTTGCTGTAGACGGCAGCATTCTGCTGAGCTTTGACAACGGCACGTCAGAAGTTGTGAACGTGACGGCGGACATGGTAACCGGTTTCCATTCTGAACAGCCGGGAATTCAAAAGCTGACGGTGACCTATCCCGGTTGTGATCAGACGCTAACCTACGAGGTGACCGTAGCAGAAAAGAAGCTGAACTCTATTTACTTTACCAAGCTTCCGGAAAAGGTGAACTATCTCCAACAGGAAGACGGAACCCTTGATTTGACGGGGATGGAAGTTTACGGCCGCTATGATAATGGCTATGATTATTTAATTGACAACAGCCAGGTGACGATTTCCGGATATGATTCTAATCAGCCGGGCGTACAGATGGTTACAGTTTCCTATGAAGGTGCCGAGGCACAGTTTACTGTTATGGTACATTCCAGAGAAAATGTAGATGTACTGGAACAGAAAATTGACAGCATGGATGCCAATGCCCTGGCCGTAGAGGACGAGCAGACGGTGCTGGAGCTTTTAGCGGCATATGAGGGACTTACTGAAATGGAGCAGGACGGTTTTTCAGATGCCCAGTATCAGCAGTTAAAAGCACTGGAAGCGCAGATGAATAAACTGGTGAAGCCTCAGCGGGAGGAAACTTTTGAAAACACCGGATGGGTAGTAGCAATTCCAGGGGGAACAATTCGCTACGATGTTTCTTTCACCGCTTCTCAGGTAGAAGTGAGAGAAACTGTTTTGACTGATATTCGGGCTCAGCTCGGAGATTTGTCTGAAGTGCTCTCCGCAATGCGGTTTACAGTAGACGGTAGAGCCAGAACAGTACAGTATCTGCCGGCCCCTGCTTCTTTGCGCTATACCTTGGAGACAACTGATGACGCAGACCGCCTGCGGGTAGTTGGACAAACGGCGGACGATAGTTTATCCGTTATCCCCAGTCATGTGGAAGAAAACGACCTAGTCTTTCAGGCGGATGAGGACTATCAAGCCTATTATGTCGTCTTAGCGGATACTTCTGCACCTCCTGCGGGGAATAATAATCTTCAACAGGGGACAGATATAGATGACAATACGCCAAATCCAGGCGTTCAGGATGATCCTAAAGGCTTTATCCCCGATACCTCCGATTCTTTCTTCGGTATTGCAACTATGCTGCTGGCAGTATCCGGAGTCATGATACTGGTATTGCTTCGTCGAAAATATGACGCTTAATTGACAAAAAAGAAGAAGGGGTGCGGGATTCCGTGCCTCGGCTTCTTTCTTGTTTCTACATTTTTAGAAGTGTGAAAACAGCGGAACAGTGCAGGCTGCGGAGAGCAGAAAAAGAAT
>CALWNT010000158.1 GCA_944382885.1 uncultured Clostridia bacterium
CCACCTTGACGCAGTACCCCCGACCTGCACTAAGGACGGCACCAAAGAGTATTGGTACTGCCCGGATTGCGGGGGATATTTTCTTGATAAAGACGGCGAAATTGAAACCGATGAAGCAGGAATCATATGGTGTTACTCGTTGCAGAGTATGTAAACGAACGCCTTGACCGATATTTAGAAATTGTGAAAGAGTAATCCTGTGATGCTCTTTCCAAATCATTCCGGTCGACTACAAAGCCAAAGGGAGACAACTTTCTTACGAAGTGTCTCCCTTATCAGGCAGCATACTGTCTATCAAGCTTTCTAAATTGAAAAAAGAGGTAAATGTATTTGATTACGCATCGGAAATCATGTCAGCGCTTAAAAAGGTGTTTTGATAACAACTGCATCCAGCGAGAAAATCAATTCAATGACTATAGCATGGAGAATGTGAACTGCTGCTTTTTGTTGTTATTCTATTTTCCCCATCAACCAGTCCAGGGCGTTAACGCGGCGGATACCTTCGTAGTCGGCTTCAGGATCATCGTCAAGTGTCAAGATTACTTTCGGATAGTGATCTGCTATCTTTTGCAAAGGTGCAAGCTCCCGTTTTAAGGTGTTCTCATCTCGGACTGTTGCTGCCACCTGATAATAAGTTATCCTCTTGCCGTCCATAGCAACAAAGTCAACTTCAAACTCATCGACCTTGCCGACATAAACTTCAAGACCCCGGCGAAGCAATTCAAGATATATTACATTCTCTAAGATATGCCCCACATCGGTGGATCGAAATCCGAGAAGCATATAGCGCATACCGATGTCAACGACATAATACTTCTCAAGCGTTTTCAGATACTGCTTACCCTTCACATTGTAGCGGTTGGCCTGATAGATGACATAGCTTTCCATCAACGCTTCAATATACTTCTCTACAGTTTTTACATCAATCTTTCGACCGTCTGAAGTCATTGTGTCTGCGATCTTCTTCGAGGAAAGCGGGTTTCCGATGTTATCAAAGAGAAATCGCAGCACACTTCTGAGCATCATCGCATCATTGATTTTCTTTCTTTGAGATATATCCTTAACCACAATTGTATTGAATAGTCCATCGAGATAATCCCGTATTTCTTTCGGCTGACCTGCAAGCTCAAGGGTATATGGAAAAGAGCTGTTTTCCAGATAATCCACATATTTTCTCGCAAGCTCACTTTCGCTCCCTGTGCTTTCCACATATTCCTTAAAGGAAAGCGGCAGCATTTCAATACGGACATATCTTCCAGAAATCAGCGTAGCGATTTCACTGGAAAGCATATAGGCGTTAGAGCCGGTGATATACAAATCTATCCCTTTTTTTATATACAGACTGTCTACCACTCTCGGAAAATCGTTAACATGGTGAACTTCATCAAGGAAGATATATGTTGTTTTGTCTTTTGCCAATCTTTCTTTGATATATGCGTAAAGTTTTGCACCATCCGTTAGTTCCTCATAATCGTAATCCTCAAAATTGATTGAGATAATCTGTTCCGGCAAAATACCCTGTTTTCGCAAATAGTCCTGATACATTTCAAGAAGTGTAGACTTTCCACAGCGCCGTATTCCCGTAACAACTTTTATGATTTGTTTATCTCTGAACGCAATCAGCTTATTAAGATATTCTTTTCTCTCAACTAACATATATACACCTCCGTATGTCGTCATGCTTTTAGTATATCCAAAAAGAAATCAAAAATCAATAGTTTTTGTATTCGATTCCAAAAACTTTGATTGTTTTAGCTGTTTTAGGAATATCAAATTCAACATAATTTAGTAAGGGTTCTCCCAGATCTTTAGGCGGGAGCATGTCACGAGTTGGATTTCGGTTTACAGCGCATGCAATAAAGTGTATAATAGATATGGTAATTTGCTCCTTTATTCGACAGCGGAAAACAGAAAAAACTTTGATGTGTTTGCTGTTGTGGAGTTGGGGGTAGGCGTCAAATATACTTAAGGTAGAAAAGGAGTTTGATTCGCATGACCAAAAAGGATATGGCTGCATTTGTAGCTGAGAAAACGGAGTTGAGCAAAAAAGACGCCGAGGCGGCGATGAACGCTGTATTTGACTGCATTGTGCAGGCGCTTCAGACCGAGGGTAAAATCCAGATTATCGGATTCGGTAATTTTGAAGTGAAAGAGCGTGCTGCAAGAACCGGCAAAAATCCGAGAACGGGAGAGTCTGTGGAAATTCCGGCATGTAAAGTGCCATCTTTTAAGGCCGGAAAAGCATTAAAGGATGCAGTGAAATAAGGAATCTTTTTGCGTTTCATATTGAAGTAAAACTGCCACTCGTGTTTAGCTGAAGAAGTGGGGTGGTGAAATTGCTGAAAAAGAGAGTAGCTGCTTTTATAACCTTGCTGCTTGTTATAAGTATGTTCTCTGTACCTGCCTTAGCAAATTCCGCACAGGTTCATTGGAGAGGAACTACGTCTTCAGGAGTAATTATTATCGGTGATGACTGTCCTATTGAGGTGGAAAGCGAACGGCTGGTTTTTGAGGTGAAGGAGTTCCCGCAGCAGTATTACTATGACGCGGAGGAGTTCCTTCAATACAGCGGCAAGGTGACGGCGGAATACACATTTTTTAATCCTGCCGACTATACGGTAAACGCTACGTTAGTTTTTCCTTTCGGAAACATTCCTGATTACGGCTATTTGTCCGACCCTGATAGCGAAGAACGTTTTCTCAAGACCGATACTGAAAAGTATGATATCATGGTGGACGGTGCTCCCATAGAAAAAACACTTCGCCACACATTGTCTTACTTTGGCAATCAGTTTGGTTTGGAAGAAGATATGTCCAAACTGCATGATGGTTACATGAATGATCCGTTCTATTCACCGGATATGCCGGTCACTCGATTATATTATCGATCCAGCGGCGTTGATTTGGAGACTTACCATGCAGCTACAGCCGCTTTTGTTCTTTCTGCGGATCCGACAAAAACAAAAGTATTGGTGGAAGGACAGAACGGCGGAAGGACACTGGGAGATGGTGTGCTGATTGAAGGCTGGGTGAATCCGGACGAAATGTTTGTGGTAAATGTCATTGGAGAACCACTGAAGGAGATGCCGGATTGGAGATTTTACGAAAATGGCGCCTGTGAAAAGGAAATCGACGGCGCCATGACACTGGCTGACACAGAGACCGTAACCCTCAAGGAACTGGTCTTCCTTGAGTATGAGGAAGATTCGGGAATCCTGGAACACGATTGGTATAATGCCGTAGTGCAGTCTATGAATGATCAGGAGTGGTCCCACGGAGCACTCCACGGTTCTGATTTTTATTTTGACATCAGTGACCAGTTGATGCGCTGGTATGAGTATGAAATAGAAATTGAACCGGGAATGAAAATCGTGAATAGCGTAACGGCGCCTATCTATCCCAATATCGACGCCAGTTATGACCCGCCTGTATATTCCTATACGTACCTGCTGTCTCCGGCTAAGACCTGGGCAGAGTTTGGAACACTCGATATAGAAGTACGGACGCCATATTACATGACGGAAAGCGGACCGGAGGGCTTTGAAAGAACTGACGCCGGCTACAATCAGCATCTGGAAGGCTTGCCTGACGGAGAACTTACGTTTACTCTTTGTTCTGAAGCGAACCCACAAACGCCTGTCTTTCAGCGCGGAATGCTGATTGTACTGGCGCCTTATATGGTGTTTTTAATTATTGGTGTTGTTACTGTTATTGTCATTGTTCTTTTAATACGTCGGAAACGGCGCAGACAATAGTCTTCACAATATGTTCGCTTGATTAAGGAAACGCAGGTTGGATGGAGGTGCTTTGAAATGAGCCGAATGATCGATTTGACAGGTAAACAATTTGGCTGGCTGACGGTATTACATCGCTCGGATAAAGTTTCCTCATCGCTTCACGGACGTGCCAATGCGTTTGCGGGAAAATTATAGATGTTTCTGGAAGCAACCTGAGGCGCGGCCATACGACAGGCTGTGGCTGTCGGCGTGCGTCGTCATATATCGGCCGGCGGTTTGGCCAGCTGACCGTATTGGAAAAAACGCAGAAAATCGTACAGCACGGAACTACCCGTTCGCCTCTTTGAAAATGCCGGTGTGACTGCGGCAATATTGTTTTGGTGCGTATGGATTCTCTGACCGCCGGAACCACCAGCAGCTGCGGCTGTTCCACGGCGCAGAAAGTGAAGAAAATGCGTAATGCGGCAGGCTATGTGGGTGGCACACAGATTTCAAGGATTCGAAACGTTCCTAAAGCAAGCAGCAACAGCAGCGGTGTTGTAGGCGTCTATTATGACCGGGAAAATCAGAAATGGATTTCCCGGCTGACATTCCAGGGCAAGCGTTATTACCTGGGCCGGTACGATACGCTTGAGAAGGCTGTTGCGGCCCGCAAGCAGGCAGAAGCTGAATATTTCGGCAGTTTTTTAGAAACGTATTATCCGGAACGGGAGAGTTCCGACCATTCCTGATGGATAAAATCAAAAAGCAGGAATTTTAAAATAAAAGGTGCCCTATTTACTGACATTACGCACAGATCCAGTAAAAATGGATAGTGACAAAATACCCACTCATGTAGGTTTATTATCCTACATGAGTGGGTATTTTTATGAGCAAACGAAAGTGGACAAGGATAGAGATATATGAGACTGAAACAATTTGGAATGAATTCATAAGGGTATTTTAGAGCAATGGTGAATTATTAAAGATGTGCTTCCCAAAGAAAAGCATAGGGATTTAGAACGATAACCAAAAATAAATTGCCAGGATTTCAGCCGATGGGAATTATCTCATCGGCTTTTGTGAACCCAAAATTAAGAAAGGGATGATAATTTTATGAACAGAAACCCAAAAGAAAAAATATGCCCGGATTGATATTCAGGTAAAGGTGAATTACACGCATTATTCTGCTCAACATCAAAGAATGATTTTCTTGACAAATCAAAACCACCTATACATGATGCGGAAAAAGAAAGGTGGGATTCTCGTGACCTATACAGAAAGCATGATTGAATGTCTGGAAAGCAATTTGATGCTGTTAAAAGAAGAACTGGCATGCCTGGATCATTATCCGGAACTGACCGGGACGGTTATTACAAAGATTGTACGCTGCAGCCGGCCAAACTGTGCCGCGTGTGCGGCGGGATTTTTCCATGGACCAAACGTCTATTATCGATATTATGAGAACGGGGCGCTGAAGGACAAATACTTGGGAAAGAAAATCCGGGATGAATATATCCGGAAAACAGAGGCTAATAAAAAATACGACGCAGTTTCCGCAGAAATTCGGGAAATAGAACGGGAACTTGAACGGTTGAAAACCATGGGTTCAAAAAGGAGGGCAAATCAATGAAAAAGAAAGAAGTGCCCTGGTCCCGTATCAAGCGGAAAAGCGTAACGAGTGAACCGGTTTATGCTACAGATAAACTGAAACAATGGGCGAAAATCCTGGGGTGCCTCATCGGTGTAACAATACTGGTGGGTTCTTTGGCTATGTTTCGTATTCCCGAAAGAATTGGCCTTATCAGCTATCCGGAAACCAGCCAAGCTGAAATCTCAATCCGCTTGACTCCGAAATACAAGAATATCGTAGAACAGATGTTGGACAGCGAACAGGAACTTGACTGGGACGGTGATGGACTGAATAACGGAGCGGATCCCTATCCATGGGACATTGACCATGACCGCAATGGAATTCCAGACGGAAAACCAATGGAAAATTTTATAAAAGGTGAACTGGCAGTCCGGTACGGGAATATTGAGGCTGCCGTTAGCAATACGCAGTCCGGCTTTGCCTATTATAACGGAAAATACTATTTTTGCTCTTTTGCCGGCTGGGTTGGGATTTCTGCTGCTCAGGGAATTCCATATATTTTTGATGGAATAAACTGGAAAGAAGCAGAACACGAGTATATCGGAGAGAAATGCTATCTTAATATTCCCGGGGACTGTATGGTTGCTTTCTCAGAGTCAGGGGAGCCTAAAAGTAGGGAAGTGGTTCTTCCAGTTGAAGAGGCAGTATGCAGTATAAGGCCAGATGAACGATACTCAGCGGCAAACGCACCCTTGCTTCAGCTTTCTGGAATTTATTCCAGAATCGACAGTGGAAAAACTGTACAGGTGAGTATTCTCACAGAGGGAGGAGAGCAGTTGCTTCTGGTTTATGGGTATGATACAGCCGGGAATCTCTTGGTAGTGGACTTGGAATCCCTGTCCCCCAATGGGGTAATAACAATTACCGTACAAGCTCAGGTGTTTTATTCCCGGGGAGATATCACCATGCGGGAGTGGTTCGACTTTACCTGGGGCGGTCTTTCATCTGCGAACGGAGAT
>CALWNT010000159.1 GCA_944382885.1 uncultured Clostridia bacterium
CCTGCTTTTGATCAGGGTTTCCAGGAAAATAATCGGGTTTCTCAAAAAAGTGCTTCGGGCAGTATTTCGGTTTGTAACAGCTCCTTTTCGTTGGATTTTTAGAAAAGTCTGGGGCGTTTTGAAGAGAGTGGGGCTTTTTTTCTGCCGCAAGATAAAAAAATTACGAATAAATCTGCAAATTAGCTTGAAAAAGCGTAAAGCAATGATGTATAATAAAAAGAAATTAGATGATTGTGAATCAGAAAGAGGAGTGGAAGATGGCGACAAAAAAACTGCCTAAAAACAGAATCGTAGCGATTGCGTTGATTGTCTTTACCATTTATGTGATCATTTCCCTTGTCTGGATACACAATGACAAAAAAGAAAGACAGGCTGAACTTGCTCAGGTGGAAAATCAGATTGAGGAACAGACTGTCGTCAATCAGGAAATGCAGGATCTGTTGGATAAAGGGATCGATGATTCCTACATTATCAAGCAGGCCAGAGAACTTCTCAACTTTGTATTTCCCAACGAGAAAGTGTATAAGGATGTAACAGGAAAGTAACCGGTAAACCGGTTCTGATAAAAAAAGCAGGAGGATAATAGGTATTATATGCAACTTGAGGTAGGTAAAATTGTTGAAGGTAAAGTCACAGGAATCACGAAGTTCGGCGCGTTTGTGGAGCTGGAACCTGGCACGGTAGGTATGGTGCATATTTCCGAGGTGGCTTCTACATATGTCAACGATATTTCTGAGCATCTGACGGAAGGCCAGCAAGTGACGGTGAAAGTGCTTGCAGTAAGTGAGGAAGGCAAAATCAGCTTATCGATAAAGAAAGCCATGAAACCTGCCCCAAGAAAAGACGCTCCGGCGAGAGATTTTCAAAGATCTGGCGCTGGAAACGGACAGCAGAGAGAATTCAACAGAAACAATCGGAACGGAAATTACAACAAGCCAAACAGTAATTTTAATCGTTCCAATTCTTCCTTTGGAAAGGCTCCCGCAAAGCAACCATCCTCTTTTGAGGATATGCTCAGCAAGTTTATGCAGAGCAGTGACGAAAAGATTTCCGGCATGAAAAAGGCCAGAGAAGTCAGCCGCAGAAGCGGGCAGAGACGGTCTAAATAAGAGTGTGAAAAAAATACAGACGGCAGGCGTGAAGCCTGCCGTCTTTTCATATGTCATTTTTGTTTTTAGTGGATAAACCCGTTTCGCTTTCTTATGTTGTAACCGTTATCATCATGGAGAAAATTTCGTCAGAATGAGATACATTTAAAAGAACCTCTTCTTTTTCCAGCATTACCCCTGCTGAGGACTCGTTTGTCTGGGAAAAGACTTCTTGGTATCCATCCTTCTTCAGAGCTGCTCCACATACTCTGCGGACTCCGACTTAGATATATTTTTAAGGAATACCGCAAATTTTCCGGAATCGGAAAGGTCATAGACATAATCTGTCTCTCCATAAGGGGGCTTTATGACCCGTGCGGTATATTCATTTTCCGGCCATTCTGAAACAAAAATCGGTTCGGCCTCTGCAAGAGTCTTGGCGATTTGGCCGCTGTTGTTAGAAACTGAATTCTGAGAACAGCCAGACGCTAAACAGGCCAGCAAAAAGAAACCAACCAGGAAAACGTAAGTCAATCGTTTCATCATATTCCCCTTAGCTTGATTGTTGGGATCATTCAGATCACAACCAAAAACATCCTGATTCGGAACGGGATCAATCCTTTTCCTCCAACGCCATCATTTTTTCCACCCGGCGGGCATGGCGGCCGCCTTCAAACTCCGTGTGGAGAAAGACATCCACCAGTTCTACTGCCAGTCCCGGACCGATGACCCGTCCGCCCATGGCGATAATGTTAGCGTCGTTGTGAAGCCTGGTATATTTGGCGGAAAAGTAGTCGTGGCAGAGAGCTGCCCGAATCCCATGGATTTTATTTGCGGCAATCGAGATGCCGATACCTGTGCCGCAGATGAGAATCCCCTTTTCCGCTTCACCTGAGGTGATGCTCCGGGCGACCTTCTCCGCATATTCCGGATAGTCGCAGGACTCCTCTGAATAAGTACCGAAATCCTGATAGGGAATTTGTTGTTCTTCTAAATATTTGATGATTTCCTGCTTGAGGGCGAAACCACCGTGGTCACAGCCAATTGCAATCATTTTTGCTCCTCCAGTTTTTTCATTCGTTCCCGCTGTGCCTGAGGCAGGCGCAGATATTGGGGAATCAGTTGGGACGGGGAGATAAATTCTCCCTGTTTTGCTTTTTCCAGAGCAACCAATCCTACGCTGGAAGCTCTTTGATAGCGGTTATTCTCTGGTGCCAGTACAAGGTCAGGGAGAATACCGTTTAATTTATTATAACATAATTCGGCCCCGTCACCAATCAGCAGGACGGGTTTTTGGCGCTCTTTCAGTTCCTGTGACAATTCATCAATGAAAAGAGCCCGATCTTCTGTTAATTTTGTAAGAGAAGTATGGTTGCTTTCATATAGAGCATTATAGACCTGGTTGCATCTGGCGTCCATGACACAGCAAAGGATTCCCTCAAACTGCCTGCCGTTAAAAGACAGCGCGTCCAAAGTGGAGACGGCGATACAGGGTTTGCCGAGGGCGTAAGCCATCCCCTTGACCGCGGAAATCCCAATGCGCAGTCCAGTAAAGGAGCCGGGGCCTCTTGATACCGCGAAAGCGTCGATCTCTTCTAAAGGGATCTGACAGCAGGACAACAGCTGCTCACACATGGGCATGATCGTTTGGGAATGGGTCAAATTCAAATGGGCGGAAAATTCCGCCAATACCCGATCCTCTGTTACAACGCTGACGCTGGAAACCTTGGCCGAGGTATCTAAAGCGAGTATCTTCATTGATCTTTCTCTCCTCTGCTGCGAGATAATTCCTCAAAGGAATCAAAAATTTCGATTCGGCGTTCTTCCTCTCCGGTGGGGACGATAGCGATATAGATGGTCCTATCAGGAAGAGCATCCAGAATATTTTCGCTCCACTCAATCGCCAGGACGGCGTCAGTATCCAAATAATCGAAAAAACCGGTAGAATACAGGTCGTCCAGGTCGGAAATGCGGTACATGTCAAAATGATACAGCGGTGTAGGGCCGGTGTATTCG
>CALWNT010000160.1 GCA_944382885.1 uncultured Clostridia bacterium
AAGTGTTTAAAAAGGCCGCCCTTGATATGGTGGTGGATTCTGGGTGTGAAGTTTTATTCCATACCTATTTTTCCGACGTTATTATGGAGGGAAACCAGGTTGTGGGAATCATCGTGGAAAACAAGTCCGGCAGACAGGCGATTTTTGGAAAGGTCGTCATTGACGCTACCGGAGACGGAGACGTTGCGGCCAGAGCCGGCGCTCCTTTCTGGCAAATTAAGGAAGAGGAAGCGCATCGGCTGGACGATTGCCTGATGTATAAAATCGGCGGCTTTGATCCGGATACCGATCTAGGCGGCTGCTTATTTGGGGACGAAATGGTGCTTTGGGGGCCTTCCACAGGTATGCATAACGGCGCTGACGGAAAAGAACTGACACAGATGGAGATTCAGGCCAGGCGGGACGTGTTTGACCACTTTGAAAAACTAAAAAAAGAGCGTACAGATTTAAGCAATGCGCACATTATAGATACCGGCGTACTTCTTGGGATTCGTCAGACTAGATTTATCAAGGGTATTTATACCTTGACAGGGGAGGACGTGCTGGAAGGCGCTTCTTTCCCGGACAGTATTGCGATGGGGGCGAATCCGGTGATCCGCTATTACGGTTACCGCCGCTTTTTAACTCACGAAGGATATGAGATCCCGTATCGCTGTCTGGTGCCAATCAGCACTGATGGACTGTTGGTGGCGGGAAGATGTATGTCCAGCGATCAGATCGCTTACGAATCCTGGAGAGCCATGGCTCATGTGCTGAATATTGGGGAAGCGGCCGGTACGGCAGGAGCATTAGCGGCCCAAGAGGGAGTTCAGCCCAGAGCGGTGGATGTGAAGAAATTGCAGGAACGCCTGATTGCCAACGGCGCCGAAATCGGTCAGGGACGTACCTGTCCGGCAGGTGTTCGCCGAGAAATCGATTAAGGTGTTTACTGGAGTCGGAAGAAACAATAGAGGAGTAAAGAGAAATGAAAATTGTATTATTAGAATCATTAGCTGTTTCGGATCAGGTATTGGATCAATATGCGGAAGAGCTAAAAAAAGCGGGACACGAATTTGCGGCTTATGAGCGGGATATGGATCCGGCAGTTCAGATTGAACGGGCGAAAGACGCCGACGTCATCATGATCGCCAATATGCCGTTAAAGGGAGAGGTGATTCGTGCCTGCGAAAGGTTAAAATATATCAATATTGCTTTTACCGGTGTGGATCATGTAGACTTGGAGGCTTGTAAGGAAAAGGGGATTCAGGTCAGCAATGCGTCCGGGTATTCCAATCAGTCTGTGTCTGAACTCGCCCTTTGCATGATGCTCTCCTTGCTCCGCAATGTGCCTAAAGTAGATGAAAGATGCCGGGAAGGAAAAACCAAGGACGGCTTGGTGGGCTGCGAGTTAAGCGGCAAAACCGTAGGAATTGTGGGCTTAGGTGCAATCGGCCAGAAAACGGCCGCGCTGTGCCATGCATTCGGCTGCCGAGTGATCGCCTATAATCACCGCCCGAAAGAAGCACCGGACTATATTGAACAGCTTTCTTTGGAAGAAGTATTGAAACAGGCTGATATCCTGTCCCTTCACTGTCCGTTAAATGACAGTACCAGAGGGTTGATCGGAGAAAAAGAGATTGATCAGATGAAACCGACCGCCTATTTAATCAACACCGCCAGAGGTCCGGTTGTAGACAGCAACGCATTGGCACAGGCATTAAACAGCGGAAAGATTGCCGGAGCGGGTATTGATGTATTTGAAACAGAACCTCCGTTGGATCCTGCACATCCTCTGTTGTCCGTCAAAAATACCATTGTAACACCTCATGTGGCTTTTGCGACAAAAGAGTCAATGGTATTGAGGGCCGAGATTGTCTTTGATACGTTGGATGCTTGGCTCAAAGGCGAACGTAAAAATGTCATTTTATAATGGAAACTGATCCTGCAAAAGGAAATCCAAAACCAGAAAGCCGTCCGGATTGACCCGGACGGCTTTCTGGTTTTTCGTTAGTACAGACTGCAATTTAGAAGACGATAAGCAGAATAAATCCTGTTCTTTTGCGGCACGATGGCTTCATTATTTTTGACTTTCAAAGGGCAACTGATATTCCTCAAATACCTTAAGAATATCATCACAATATTGACCAACTGCGAGAATTTTGTCGGAAATCGGTTTCATTTTTTCTTTATCTTGAATCACTTCGGGCTTTATTTGAAATCCGCCTTCCATTCCCATAAGGTCAGCGAATCCTTTTCCGCACTGCATTTGATAAAAGGGAATCAGCCGTTCGATGAATGTCAGTTCTGGATTTAATTCCAATGCTTTTTTCAGAAAATCGGTTGCACAATAGTTTGTTCCAAGCATGCAGAGATACGTTCCGTGCATATTCCAACATGTAAAATGAGGGTTTTCATGGGTGTACCAGATTTTATCATCCGGTGCATATTGTTTCAAGAGATTATTTTGAAAACTATCTGCCCAATCGATAAAGGCTTTTTTGCCAAAGGAATACTGCTCCGTCTCTGGGGTATTTAATAAGGACGGTATACTCATAACGACATTTTTGTAGGCATCGGATAAGGAGGGGGTCTCCTTTTTATCCTTTATAAAAATCAATTGTTCATAACGATAGACTTTTGGTGTTGCTTCTTCTCCGGTGAGAAAGTAGAAATCGGTTTCATCATATCCGCAGATGATAGCAAAAGAATGAAATGTGTCATCTAAACATGCGATTACCGGAACATTTCTATCAATATATTCTCGAATTCTTTGATTTAATTCTGAACGTAGGTCGGCAGGCACGTGACCGTAATAATCATAATCATATCCGCATGCAGAAAACGCCTTTTTGACCGCGGAATCTGTCATAATATGTGAGTAACACAACGCCATATGATCAGGGCGCTTGCTGTATACCTGGAGAAAACTGTCTCCGGTGATACCGGAAAAGAACCAATAGTCATATTCGCTTCTTTCTCCTATACATTCCATTAAAAAAGCCATACAACCGTTCAACCAATAATTTTGTCCCTTTTCCATACTGATTAACGGATGAATGAGATCAGTAGATATCGTTTTAATCGACATATCAAAGCTCCTCAATGTGATTCTCAATATAAAAATAATAATATAGAAAAAAGATATTGGCAAGGTATCGTGGAACGAATTCGCCTATAGACACGAGTACAAAACGATAAACAATTTATAAATCCTCAAACGCGACGTACACTTTGATTTGTTTGGTCAAATGACAAAACGCATGCTTAGATCATTTCCTCGAATTTAGAGTTTTGGCTTATTTCAGACTGAACTTCAGGAGAATTCATAGCTCCACTAAAAAGGCCATTGAACAAACCTGTCATAGCATTCCCCATTGCGCTATATTTTACAGTGTTTTCCTGTTCTCTTTCTTGACGGATCAATTCATTTTCATGCTCTTTCTGCATGATTTCAAGTTTATACTGATGCTCTTTTTCCTTTGAATCCATCTCCAGACGATGCTGTTCTCGAATAGCTTCAATATTAATTTTATGTTGTTCCATCAACCGCTCAATTTCATGTTGATTGGATAATTGAAGTTTCTTGTTTTCAGACTTTGCTTGACTTTTTGCCAAAATAAAACTGATAATACCACTTATGATTGCAGGAACACATGCAATCAACAAAGTTTCCAATTCCATATAAATACACCTCATTCTGATCATGATTGTTCATTATCATGGTCAGGAGCTAGTTGCAAAATTTTTATAAAAATAATTATACCATAAATTGTTGCTTTTTCAACAAAGAGACAGGTACAAAAAATAGCGACGACAGGTCATCTGTCAGCATTTTTCTGTACCTATTTCTAAGCGAAGCGACTACGTGATTCAGTTCACTATGCCTGAAATACAGCATAGTGGGTATCTTTCCGTTTGAAAACATAAGAAAAAGCTACATTTTGATCTCCCAAAATGTAGCTTTCAACTTGGTACGCCTGATGCGATTCGAACGCACGACCTTCAGAGTCGGAGTCTGACACTCTATCCAACTGAGCTACAGGCGCATAATAATTTTGAAAACATATATATCATACATGATAATTTCGAATTTGTAAAGAGAAAATTTAGGTTTAGTGAAATTGGCTGTTTTTTGTGAGATAAACAGATAAATTTAATTACTTATCCTATTTAGGGGATTTTTTCTTGACAAGTAGGGGAAGGATATGGTAATATAAGCAAGCTGTCCGGAAGGGCAGGGCCTGAAAGGGGAAGTCAATACAGAAAAAGATCCGGGAGGATGGAAAAAGGTATTGACAAAAGCCTTTAAAGGTGGTAAAATAGAAAAGCTACGAAGCAGGAGCGAGTCGAAAGGGATCGAAAAAAGGTCTTGACAAACGAAAGCGGATGTGGTAAACTAGTAAAGCTGATTCGAGAGGAAACCTCGGAGAAAGCGATTGGATCTTGAAAATTAAACAATGTAGAAGGTAAGAAAGTTTGAAGAAGTAAATCAAACCCTTGATGATTCTTTTGAACAGTAATAGACGTACAGAGTGCGAAATGAGCAAGGAAAGATTAAAACAGAAACTTGGTTTTTGTTGTAATACAATTAAACTAAGAGTTTGATCCTGGCTCAGGACGAACGCTGGCGGCGCGCCTAACACATGCAAGTCGAACGGAGAT
>CALWNT010000161.1 GCA_944382885.1 uncultured Clostridia bacterium
AAGAAAGGCCAAAAGCCTTTCTTTTTTACCTCAATTCCTTATAGATCTATTTTAATGGTTTTGGATGGAGAATTTGCTTTTTCTACCTTTTCCGGAAGTTCTTTTCCGGGATTCTTTTGCTCGATACTGTCGCTCAGCTGAGAAATGCTTCCCGCTAAAAAAACTCCGTTAGGAAGGTGTGCGGTGCGTTCTTCCAGACTGGTCGGATAAACATAATAAGAAATATCATATACAATCAACTGATTGTCTTCGTAAACGATTTTATCTGCGAGCTCGTCGGCGGTAAAGGTATGACCGTTGATAAATACCTCGCCGTTTTTCAAATCCTTTTTGTAAAAGCCCTGAAGCGCGGCCAGCGGAACTGTTTCAGAACCGTTCCGGCTGAACAGCTCAGTGTAATTTCCGTTGATATTGATTTCGTCGGAATAGCTTTCCTGTTTGCTTGCGATTGCGTTCTGGCTGGACACCTTGAGACCGAACTGATCCAAGCTATAGCCCAGACTTACTGTGACTCCATCATTTTGAACAGGAGTGTTTACTTTGGCATCTTTCTGAGAAGAACAGGCGGTAAAAGCCAATGCGGATAAAATGATTGCAGCCAATAATTTTTTCATGTAAAACACTCCCTTATTTTAATCAACCGATTTTTTCGGTTCTCTTTACCTTCTATTATACGGGAGTTTTTTTAGAGTACAATAGACTGCGGGACATTGTATTTATCTTGTAATCAATCTGTTACTCAACTTCCAATTTGGTTACAATTTTTCATCTGCTATTCCAATAATTTCATTTTCATTTGAGTCAGAATTTTCTTTTCTCTGCGGGAAACCTGTACTTGGGTCATAGACAATGCCTTGGCGGTCTCGGTTTGGGTTTTTCCCTTAAAATACCGCAGGAGGATCAGCTTGCGGTCATTGGCTTCCAGGGTTCCTAAAACGGCTTTTAAAGAAAGCTTGTCCGCAATCTCCTCTTCGTGATTTTCCACCGGAATATCGATCTGTCGGTGTTCACTGTCCTCCTCATCTGAGGTGGTCAGAGAGACGGGAGGGGTGCTCACGTTGATGGCCTCGACAATCTCTTCTTCCGAGACACAGAGCACTTGGGAGAGCTCTGACACAGTGGGTTCCTTTCCGGAAGCCTTCAGCATTTTTTCCCGGGTGCGGGATACCTTTAGGGAAAGCTCTTTTAATCCTCTGCTCACTTTTAGTGCGCCCCCATCCCGGAACAGGCGCTTGATTTCCCCTAAAATGACAGGGACGGCATAGGTGGAAAACTGAAGACCGCGGCTTTCATCGAAGGCGTCGATGGCCTTAATCAATCCGACACAGCCGGCGGAATACAGGTCGTCATATTCCACGCCCCGTCCCTGGAATCTTCGGACACAGAGGTGAACCAGCCCTAAATTTTGTTCTGCAAAGGTATCCCGTTCCGGTTTGGTCTTAACCATTGTTCCTTCTGGGACGAATTTTTTTGGTCATCACGATAGTGGTGCCCTTCCCGGGAGCGGAGGTCACCTTAACCTTATCCATAAAGGTCTGCATAACGGCAAAGCCCAGTCCGGCCCGTTCCTCATCGGGAGCGGTGGTAAACATGGGTTCCATCGCCTGCTTGACGTCGCTGATGCCGCAGCCTTTGTCACGAATTTTGATATAGGCGTAACGATCGGCTGTAATTCTGGCTGTGATATAGATTTTTCCCACGGTATTGCGGTAAGCATGGACGATACAGTTGGTCACAGCTTCCGATACGGCGGTCTTGATATCGGTAATCTCGTCTACGGTAGGATCGAGCTGGGTAAAAAAGCTGGAGACCGCCACTCTCGCATAGCTTTCATTGGAGGACTTGCTCCAAATCGTGAGATTTACTTCATTTACAATTTCCATATTATGTACTTCCTCCTGTGCTACTCTAATGTGACTAAACGGTCTAGTCCGGACAGGGACATCACCTTTTTGATATGGGATGAGGTATTGACCACATGGACTTCTCCGCCGATCGGCTCCATCTGTTTATATCTCCCCATCACCAACCCGATGCCGCTGCTGTCCATAAAAGTGACCCCTTTAAAATCCAGATAAAGCTTTTGAGGATGGTATTTTTCTACTTCAAAATCGATTTCTTCCCGCATGGACTGCGAGGAAGCGTGGTCGATTTCCCCTGAGAGATAGGCGTATAAATTTTCGTTTTTGGATTCGATCCGAACCATAGCAAAACCTCCTGTATCGATCAAATGCCTGTCAATCGGTCAAAATAAAATGCAATCTCTTTTGATCGGAACTGCTTGTCCCCATTATAAGAGATTGCATCTGCGTTTTTTGTCTGATCCTGTCGGTGAGATTTACAGACGGGGTCAGAAAAGGTGACACCTACTGTATTTTGGAATGATTTTTCTTTGGAGAAGAAAAACAGAAATTTATCTTTTTCTGTGGGGGTACCGCCCCCACACCCCGGCACCCTTTGCTTGTCCAAAGGGTGGAAATGACCCTGCTCAAACGCCGCAGAGGCTTTGGTGCGGGTCTAACAAGTGTTCTTCTAACCATGCTAAGACGGAAAAATTCAGTTTATCGCTCGGGCTGACGGTTATTTTGGCAGAAACTGATATTTTCCGTTGTACTCCGTTAGGAGCCAACTTTTAAGACCTATACCAAGCCCTTCCGGCGTTTGAGGAATGTCCTTTTGCCTACTTTTGGACATCAAAAGTAGGTCGGGGTTTGGGGGGCCGACTGCCCCCATGAGCCAAGTTCAGAACCGGTTAGGTTCTATAAGATAAATTTTGGTTTACTGATTTGATTTGAAAATTTTATCTCCACTGTGCTCAAAAGCAAGGGGCCGGAAATTTTGCAAAAAAGAAATCCCTCCGGATATCCGAAGGGATCTTCTTATTTGGAAAAATAGCTTATCAGGCAGGGCCTTAGTTCGCCTACCAGGAAAAATGAGCCGCAGACAATGAGGGCGTCATCAGAGGTGAGGGAATCGAGTAGTTCTAAAAGCGCTTTTTGCGCGTTGTTTTTTGCGAAAACCTCAGGGCAATGAGATGCAGCGCATGCTTGTAAAATCTCTGGAGCAAGTCCTCTGGGCTCACAAAGAGGGACACAGCAGACTTGATCGGCCGCAGAAGCGAGAAATTTTACATTTTCCGAATAATCTTTGTCAGCGCTCATCCCTAATAACAGTATTTTTCTCTTTGCGGGGATTTGTCGGATTAAGCCAGAGAGTTTCTCCGCCGCTTGCGGATTGTGGGAGGCGTCGGCGACCACCCATGGATTCTGCGAAAAAATTTCAAACCGGGCGGGAACACGGACTGTCTTTAATCCTATTTTGACCGCTTCGGGGGAAATGGGAAACCCCTTTTGGGCTAACAGCCGGCAGACCTCCAAAACAGTGACGGCATTATCGATTTGAAACTCACCTGGCATAGAAAGGGTGTACTCCTCGCCTCCGTAACGGAAGCGGCTCCCCAATAGATCACTTTGCAGGATAGAGACGGCGTTTTGATTTGGGCTAACTAGGTTTACCCCACATTGGGCGCAGCGCTCCAACAATACCGCGAAAGCGTCCAAATCCTGGGAAGCAGAGGTCACACAGCAGGAATTGGGTTTGATAATCCCCGCTTTCTGCTCGGCAATTTCTGCCACCGTATTCCCCAGCAATTTGGTGTGATCCAGAGAAATCGGAGTAATGACGCTTACCAGCGGCGGAGGGATCACGTTGGTTGCGTCTGTTTTTCCGCCCAGTCCGGTTTCCAGGCAGACCAGATCGCACTTTTCCTCCAGAAACCAGAGCATGGCCACAGCGGTCACCGCTTCAAATTCCCGAATGATGATTTCCCGCTTTTTGAGTTGTTCCGCTGCCGAAATCACCTGTTCTGTAAGGGCGGACAGACGATTTTCCGGGATCATACGATCATTTATGACAAACCGCTCCCGAAAATCGCTGACATAGGGAGAAGTGAACAATCCGCACCGGTATCCCGCTTCTTTGAGAATCGACGCGCAGAAATGGCAGACGGAGCCTTTGCCGTTAGTGCCGGCGACATGGATGAATTTAAGCTGCCTTTCCGGATGACCTAAAAGTTCCAGTAACGCCTGAATGGGGATAAGCCCCTTGGTGTTGCGGAAGCGGGGCAGTGCGTGCAGGCGCATAACCGCATCGGAGTAGGTCATTCTGCCGCCTCCTGAAAATCATATAAAAACATCCCGAAATAGGTGACGGTATTGGCTCCGTTGATGTACTTCATGCCGCAAAGGGGCGCGAGGGTAGAGACATTCATGCAGTAGGCTTCCAAAGAAGAAACAGCCAGTTGTGGAAAACGGCAGGGCTTTTCTTCTGCTTTGGCGCAGACTGGGCAGATCGTGCATCCCCCGGCAGTAAGCTGCAAAAACGGCGCGATCTGGCCGGAGACCGCCCCATAGATTTTTTTCGCAGTTTCCTCATGGAATTTCTGCCCCCTTGCCATTCCCTCTAGGTCGAAAGAGTCTTCCAGTTCTGTTACCGTCTGAAAGACCAAGGCTTTTTTATACTGCTTTGCTTTGTGGATCACTTCTTGAGGGGAGCCTACACAGGGAGGGCAGGCGTAATTTTTATTGTATGATCCGCAGGCATTTGCCTCACAGTAAGCCCGCAGGCTTTCGTCAAAGGGAATCCTGTCAGTTTCGATGACAGCAGCACGGTAGGCGCCGCTGTCCAAACAGGTGGAAATAAGCTGATTGTCAAATTCGTTCATAAAAAACTTCCTTTCAGGCTCTATAGAAATCATTCAGATAACCAAATCGTTCTGCTGTTAGCAGATATAAAAATTGGGGAAGAAAGACGCCTCACTATGGAGCATAAGGCAACCCTTACCGATAGGATAAACCAATCAAAATTGATTGTCAATGCAGAGATCAATACTTTTGGTATAATATTAGCGTAAAATTACAAACAAAAAGCAAAGAGAAAAAAGAAAGAGCACGAAAGAGGGAGGGCCGGGAATTTTTCCCGGCCCTCCCTCTTTATGGAAGTAGTTGAAACAAAAGAAATAGGCAATGAAAAATTAAGCGTAAAATTGTTTTACTGCGCCTCGGCAGGCCTCATAAAAGATGCCGGCATCTACGGAATAAGAGATATAATGAACGCCCAGATTTCTCCACCGGATGCCCGCTTCTATTGAGTCTACAAAAGTGCCTACGGCAATCCCCTTAGCTTGGGCTTTTTTTACCAAGTCTTTCATAGTATCGGTAACCAGGGAATGCTCTACCTCTCCGGGGACGCCCAAAGACTGAGACAAATCATAGGGGCCGATAAAGATAACGTCGATCCCCTCAACCGCAAGGATCTCCTCAATGTGCTCTACGCCCTGTACTCCCTCCACCTGCAGGATGACTAAAGCGTCGTTAGCCGACTGAAAATATTCCCTTTTTTCCAAAGAGGAATACCGGGCGGCGCGGACAAACCGGCAGACGCCTCGTTCCCCCCGGGGATAAAATTTTGCCAAAGAAACTGCCTTTTTCGCCTCTTCGGCGGTAGACACCTGTGGAATCTGAACGCCGGCGGCTCCCAGATCCAATGGCTTTCCGATACTCTGTTCACTGATATCCGGTACCCGGACAATGGCCGCGGCGCCTCCGCATTCACAGGCCCGAATGAGTTCCTGAAGTTTATCCGTGCTGATTGGGCCGTGTTCCATATCGATGATACAGTAGTCAAATCCGGCATATCCTGCGGTTTCGGCAAAAATGCCGTCACAGCTTTTCACAAAGCAGCCGAAGACAGTCTGCTCTTTCAGCTTTTTCTTGAATTGTGCCAGTGTTTCCGGGGTAATCATAGAGAGTTCCTCCTATTCTAATTTCCTGGAATTGCTGATTCTAGGAAAAGGGTTTGTCAGAAGCGGGGTTACCAATCTTGCACAGTGCCGTCTTCTCTTCTCCAATGAGGATGCTCGTAGCTTTCGTAGGGCAAGAGAGCGGATTCATCCACCGTAATACCCAGTCCTGGACGATCTCCCATGGTGAGAAAACCATCTTGGAAGGTGACGTCGTAATCCAGACAATCGGGATGAGAATCAGAGAGCCAGTCTTCCTGACAGTAAAAATTCGGGATGGAAAAATCGGCGTGAAGATTGGCCAAAAAGCCTACATGGGGCACGCCGTGGGGAACCAGTTCCAGATAGTGGGATTCTCCATAGGCGGCGATTTTTCTCATACTGCTGATGCCGCCGCAGTTACAGATATCCGGCCGCAGATAGTCCACCAGATCCTCCTCGATCAGTGCCTTGTAGTCCCAAATAGCGCCCAGCTTTTCACTGGTGCCCAGAGGCACATTGCTGTGCCGGCGCAGATGCCGGTAGGCCTCTGGAGAATCGGCGCGGATAGCGTCCTCGATAAAGAGGGGATGATAGGGCGCAACGGCTTGCGCCAGTTCTACCGCCCGAACCGGAGTATAACGGGTGTGGCATTCAAAGATTAGTTCCACATCCTCGCCTACCGCCCTTCGCACAGCCTCAAGATAGGCGGCGCTGCGGCGGACGATTTTTCCCGGTTCATAAATTCCGTGATCCGCCTGATCCATGCACATCCGCAGTACAGTATATCCCTGCCCGACCCGGAACAGGGCGTTTTCCGCCGCTTCTTCCGGAGTTTGGCCCCGAATACTGATATAGACCCGCACTTTATCCCGGCATTTTCCCCCCAGAAGATTATAGACCGGAGTATGAAGCGCCTTTCCCTTGATGTCCCACAGCGCCATGTCGATACCGGAAAGAGCGGACAGCAGAACCGGGCCGCCCCGCCAGAAAGTCCCCCGGTAGATTTCCTGCCAGAGATCCTCGATCTGCTGAGGGTCTCTTCCTGGGAGCACTTCATTCAGATGACGGATGACTCCGTCTACTGCCAGTTGACGGGAATTGAGGGTACATTCGCCGATCCCGTGAATCCCTTCGTCCGTTTCTACTTTTACATAATGAAATCTGCTGTGAAATAAGCTTTTTACAGATATGATCTTCATATACTTAACTCCTGAAAAGATAGGACTGGAATTTCGTCAGTTGATGCTCCGTCTAAAAAAGAGGCGCCCCCGTCGATATTGATCGTGTCTCCCGAATAGGATTTTCCCGCATCGGTGGTGAGGAATACCGACCAATCCGCCAGTTCTTCAGAGGTGACAAAACGCCGTAAAGGAAGCGTTTGGGCAATCCGATCCAGCTGCGTCCGCTTTTGAGGGTCTGAAAACTGAGGGGAACCGTTGGCGATCCACCCCGGGGCGAGACAGGTAATCCGGATATTGTAAGGAGACAGTTCCAAGGCACAGTGCTCGGTTAAGCGGCAAAGGGCTTCTTTCATGCAGCCGTAAGGAGCGTATCCCGGACAATTGTTTCTGTGGTGGTTGGAGGAAATGATGACAATTTGTCCGGAAATTCCTTTTCGCGCCATGATACGGGCGGCGTATTGTACAGTAAAAAAGGTGCCGGTCCAGTTGACCCGATAGACCTTTTCGAAGGCCGCGGGATTCATGTGAGTAAGATCTCCGCCCGTTGTAATACCGGCATTGGCGATAAATAAATCCAATCGGTCAAATTGTTTTTGAAATTGGTCGAATAATCTCCTGGAAGAATGCGGCTTTGTCAAATCCTCGGAAAACACCACGCAATTTACGCCGCTTTGCTCCCGAATTTCCCGGGCGGTCTTTTGCGCGCCCTCCTCATCCCGGCCGGAGTGGTGAAGGGCGATGTCATAACCGAATTGGGCGATTCGCTTTGCCATCATGGCGCCGTTGGCGGAACCCGAACCGGTGATGAAGCAGACTTTGTTTTTTCCGTAGCTTTGGTCAATGGTCATGCTCGTGCCTCCTCTCTAAAATTCTGTCTGGGGTCAGCCCGTAAGATTGGGGAGAGTCGTCCAGAAGAGATTCTCCTCCGTCGAGGAAAAGGGTATTTCCAGTTAAGGAGGGGGTAGCGGCCAGAAGGCAAACCGTGTCGGCCAGATCTCTTGGACTGACTGCCTTCCCGGAAGGAATGCACGGTGCTAATAAGGCAGTAAAAATGTAGAGAAGATGGTGTAACCCGATATGTGACGGGTTACACCGTTTTCTTTTTATGCAGTCAGCTGTTTCGGTATCTGTGATGCGCTTCGCATCTGTTCCATCATTCTCCGGATTTCCTGCTCGTCAGGAAGGCTCACCAGCCCCATCGCTGTGAAATAGATGTCGACCTTCACCGATTTTCGGGCGTGCTTTTTCTCCGGATTGTGCACCTCAATGCGACGGATCAGCTTGTTGAC
>CALWNT010000162.1 GCA_944382885.1 uncultured Clostridia bacterium
AGCGCAACCAAAAAAGGCACGGCGGTTTCGATTGCGGTAGGCATTCTCGGATGTCTGCTGCTGGGGGTAGGGATGTGCTGTACGATGGTCTGGATGGGGAACTGGTTTTTGCCGGGCATCTTTTTGGGGCTGATCGGGATTGGGACGATCGCTTTGGCCTATCCTCTCTATACCCGAATTACCAAAAAGCAGCGGGAAAAGCTGGCTCCGCAGATTTTAAAGCTGACGGATGAACTTTCAAAACAAGAATAAGAAAATAGGCTGAACGGAGGGAAAGCATCCTGCCACTCAGCCTGTTTTTTACATCTCAGAAAGAATTTTTCAAATGGAAATCCCGTTAGATCTATTCGGCTTAGCACTGTTTTGAGCTTTTTGCATAGAGGGGAATAGTGAGCTATCCTGGTCGGATTTTACAGGAACTTTACAATGGAGAAGGATCGCGGAAAAAGAGATTTTTTTTTGTGCAAAACGTCTACTATACAAATACCTGGAAAGAGGTGTATAATAAACTAGGAAATGTGGCAGGTATTTTTAAAATGTTTTAGGCAAGTTTGCTAAAATTTTCAAACCTGTCCATTGCTGCGGCTGGTTTGATCAAAGACGAAAACGAAAAGCGGTTACGCCGTCGCAGGGATGCCGTCCCAAGGACGGAAAAGAGAATAAGGGATACGGCTTCTGGTTTGATGGAGATACTGGAATGCAGGATCGTTGGGGAAGGATAGAGATTTTTCTTCCTGGAGGTTTGATAAAAGCCGAAAGGGGAAAACTGATAATAGGATAATATCGGGGATAAGAAAACAAGACAGTGAAGAAAGGAATGTGTTTACTATGGGCAAAGTAAAAGTGTTTATTAAAAATAATCAGAAGGATGTTAAAATTCCCACCGGAATCCGTCTTTTGATCCGGCGCTGCTGCAATGCCGCGTTGGTAGAGGAAGGGCTTAATTTTGACGCAGAAGTCAGCGTAACCTTTGTCAATAACGCCGAAATCAGGAAGCTCAATGAAAAGTTCCGGGGAATCGACCGGGAGACCGACGTGCTCTCTTTCCCGTTGTTTGAAAGAAGCGAGTTTG
Organism: uncultured Clostridia bacterium; assembly: GCA_944382885.1. Lineage (GTDB taxonomy): Bacteria > Bacillota > Clostridia > Oscillospirales > Ruminococcaceae > Massiliimalia. The sequence continues at coordinate 1,073 of CALWNT010000162.1, forward strand.
AGAAGGAAGAGACAGAGGATTTTTACGCATTGGGAGATATTGTGATTTCAGTGGAAAAGGCTTTTGAACAGGCGAATCTTTACAGCCACAGCATCCAGCGGGAAATTGGCTTTTTGACCGTCCATTCCATGTTCCATCTGTTGGGCTATGACCACGAGGACAATGGATTGGGCGCCATCCAGATGCGTGAAAAGGAAGAAAGCGTATTGGCTGAATTGGGGATTCCCAGAGACGCCAGCTTTATTGTGCAGTCATGATTAAACGGAGACTGAAACAGCTTCAGAAAACTACCTCCCAGGTCTACCAGAAGGAGATTTACAGCCTTGCCAAAAGCTTTTCCTATGCGTTCCGGGGAATTCGGTTTACCATCGGCCATGAGCGGAATATGCGTATTCATCTCTCAGTGGCGGTGCTGGTGCTGGAGTTTGCTTGGTTTTATGGGTTAAGCGGGCTTTCCTGTGCGCTCCTTCTGGTGATGCTGGCGTTGGTAATTTCGGCGGAGCTGATCAATACGGCCATCGAGGCGCTGGTGAATTTGCAGACACAGAGCTACGACCCCTTGGCGAAGGTGGCAAAGGACGTTGCCGCAGGCGCAGTTTTGGTGCTGGCGGCAGCGGCGGTAGGGGTCGCTTTTTTTCTGTTCGGCGATTTAGAGAGACTTCGGGATACTGTTCTGCGCATTGCGGGAGAGCCGGTGTTTCTTGCGGCGCTGGCGCTGGAACTTGTCCTTGCGGTGTTCTTTATTTTTTTCTGGAACCGCAGGAAGGATTTGAAACGAAAAAGGAAATGACAAGGAGAAAATAAGTGAATTCATTAAGCGGATTTATTGCGATTGTAGGGCGTCCTAATGTGGGAAAGTCCTCTCTGTTAAACGCCCTATTGGGGGAAAAGGTTGCGATTGTAACCAGTAAACCTCAGACTACCCGAACTAAAATTACCGGTGTGCTGACAGAGGGCGAAAAGCAGTATGTCTTTATCGATACTCCGGGCCTTCATAAGGCCAGAACTCGTTTGGGAGACAACATGGTCAAGGCGGTGAACATGTCCTTAAACGATATCGACGCGGTACTTCTGGTCACCGAGCCAGAAGGGGAGATCAACAAAGCGGAGCAGAATCTGATGGAGTCCATTCAGCGGATGAAGCTGCCAGCTATTTTGGTCATCAATAAGATTGATCTGCTAAGCGATAAGAAAAAGCTGATGGAACGCACCCGCCAGTTTACCGATTTGTGCGCATTTGACGCGGTGGTGCCTATCAGCGTGGCTGAGAAAGACGGCCTTGATCTGTTGATGAAAGAGATCGACAAGCATCTGGTGGAAAGCGTTCACTTTTTCCCGGATGATACCCTCACCGACCAGCCGGAGCGGGTGATTGTAGCCGAGCGTATCCGGGAGAAGATCTTACTGAATATGCGTCAGGAAATCCCTCACGGCACCGCCGTTGTAGTGGAAAAAATGAGGGAGCGGGAGCAGGGGGATATCATCGACATCGACGCCGTGATTTACTGCGAACGCGCTACCCACAAGGGGATGCTTATCGGCAAAGGCGGGCAGACCCTCAAGAAGATCGCTTCGGAAGCCCGGGAAGATATTGAGAGCTTTCTCGATGCCAAGGTAAACCTCCAGTGCTGGGTGAAGGTAAAAGAGGACTGGAGGAATAAAGACGGACTGATCCAGAATTTCGGCCTGTCCTTTCAGGAATAACCAAAAAAATTTTTTATTTTTGTGCTTTTAGCCGGAACTGATTCCGGCAAAGGATTCCATGTATAACCTTCCTTGGGAAAACGGATAATAAAAATACCTTGCGGAATTCCCCTTTCTGAGAGAGGAGGTTCCGCCGGCCGTCCCGGTTTGGGGCGATCCAGAATCCGGAGGGTTTGAAATGGAACAGCATTCTTATAATCAACAGAACGATCCTGCTTTTCATCAGGCTTCCGTTGAGGCTCTGACATCGGGGAAAAGGGGGAAGTATATCTCCTCTTCCTCTCAGAAGGCCAATCGTCTTTTAAATACCGCCTGGAAACAGTTCGAGCAGACCGGAGCGGTAGAGGATTACCTGACCTATTTGATGGTAAAACGGGATCAGTTTCCAAAGGAGTAAATCCCCTATGGTGGTGAAGACACAGGGAATTGTCTTAAAACAGCGGAATATCGGTGAGAACGACCGGATCCTGACGATTTTATCCCGGGATCTGGGAATCATAGAAGCGTCGGCCAGAGGAGTGAAACGGCTGAAAAGCCCTCTGGCCGGAGCATCTCAGCTGCTCTGTTACTCGGAGTTCTGCCTTTATGCCGGAAAAAGCGGCTACATAGTAAATAGTGCGGAGTCGATCGAGCAGTTTTATAATCTCCGCCTGGATGTGGTGAATCTGTCTTTAGCCGTTTATTTCTGCGATTTGACCGCTTATCTTTTCCCCACAGCAGAGGGGCTGTCCTCCGACCGTTCCTGGGGTTATCTGCGCCTTTTACTGAACACTCTGGCGCTTTTGGAAAAGGGAAAGCGGGAGCCGGAACTGTTAAAGTCTATCTTTGAGCTTCGGGTGATGTCTATCTCCGGTTTTATGCCAGACCTTGTCTGCTGCGAGGGCTGCGGCGCTTATGAAAAGGATCTGATGGCCTTTTTCCCGCTGGAGTCGAAGCTGTACTGTTCTGATTGCCTTCCTGGGGTATTGCCCGGGGAGGACGAGGGGGAGGCTCCCCTTTTTTTTCAGCTTCCTAGGCCGGTCTTATATGCCATGCGGCATATTATCTATTCAGACGACGACAAGGTGTTTTCCTTCCGGCTGGAAGGGAAGGCTTTAAAGCAGCTTAATTTTATTACGGAAAACTATATGCTGATCCACACCGACGGGAAGTTCCGTTCCCTGTCGATGTATAAGTCCCTTGTCTGCCCTTCTGGTGCGGCAGACAAGGGGGAGGATCAGGAGGAAAAACAGCAAGCATAATCTGAGGGGATTTTTTCTCTCAGATTTGGAAACGGAGCAACTATGAAAATCAATGAAAAATATTGCAGAACTTTAGAACTGGATAAAATCCTGCAGGAATTGGCTGACGAAACCTGCTGCGACTTCGCCCGGGAGCGGGTCATGGCAATCCAGCCCTTTACCAATGCCAATATTGTTCGGGAAGAGGTAAAAAAGACAAATGACGCCTTTTTCCTCTCCGCTCAGTTCGGCACCCCATCTTTCGCCAACCTGCGGGCTCCTTATGACATGCTGAAGCTGGCCCAGGCCGGAGGCATGCTTTCTCTGCGGAATTTTCTGAATATCGGGGAAATTTTAAGACAGGTGCGGCTTCTCAAAGAGTGGTACCGCCAGTGCGAAAAGGTGGAAAACAGCCTCGGGGAGATTTTTTCTTACTTAGAGCCGAATCAGGCTTTGGAAAAACGAATCCATTCCGTAGTGGTATCCGACGAACTGGTGGACGACTTCGCCAGCGTGGAGCTGGCGGACATCCGGCGGAAGATCCAGCAGAAGCAAGCCAAGGCCAAAGAGGGGATCGAAAAGATCATCCGCTCGTCTAAATATCAGAAGGCTTTGCAGGAAAACCTCGTCACCATCCGGGACGGGCGGTTTGTGATCCCAGTTAAGGCGGAGTATAAAAGCGAGGTGCCGGGACTGGTACATGATACCTCATCCAGCGGGGCGACCCTCTTTGTGGAGCCGATGTCGGTGGTGGAGGCCAACAACGAGATCCGCGTGCTGCAAATGCGGGAGAAAGCGGAAATTGAGCGGATTTTATACGAGCTTTCCGCCGAATGCGCCGCTCACCAGGGCAACATCGAACATAATTTTGACATGATCATGACTTTGAACATCTATTTCGCCAAGGCGAATCTGGCGGCGAAGATGGACGCCGTAATGCCAGAGATTACCGACTCCGGGGAGATCGTACTCAACAAGGCGCGGCACCCTCTCATTGATAAAGAGAGCGTAGTACCCATCAGCCTCAGTTTAGGAAGAGATTACCAGACCCTGGTTGTCACCGGGCCGAATACCGGGGGAAAGACGGTCACCTTAAAGACCATCGGTCTGCTGACGCTGATGACCATGTGCGGGCTGATGATCCCAGCGGGGGCAGGAAGCGTAGTGTCGGTCTTCCGGAAAGTGCTGGTGGACATTGGAGATGAGCAGAGCATTGAACAGAGCTTGTCCACCTTCTCCGCCCACATGACCAACCAGATCTCTATTTTAAACGAAGCGGACAGCCGTTCGCTGGTGCTTTTGGATGAATTGGGTTCCGGCACCGATCCGGTAGAAGGCGCGGCGCTGGCTATCGCGATTTTGGAAAAACTCCGGAAAGAGGGGAGCGTCATCGCGGCGACTACCCATTATCCGGAACTGAAGATGTACGCCATCGAGACCGATGGGGTAGAGAACGCCTGCTGTGAATTTGACGTCAAGACCCTGCGGCCCACCTACCGGCTGTTGATTGGGGTGCCGGGGCGTTCCAATGCTTTCGCCATTTCCAGAAGGCTGGGATTGCCGGAGGATATTCTCACCGAGGCTTCGTCCTTGGTGTCCTCTCAGGATAAGAAGCTGGAAACAGTGATCGATAATTTAGAGCGTTCCCGTCAGGACTATGAGGAAAAATACCGGGAATACGAGCAGAAGGTACACGATTACCGGCACCGCTCTGAGATTTTAGAGGAAGAACGCCGGAAGGCTGAGGAAGAGCGGACGAAGATTATCGACGCCGCCAGGGATCAGGCCAGAAAGACGGTGGAGACTGTGAAGGCACAGGCGCAGAGCCTGATGGACGAACTGGAGGAACTGAAAAAGCAGAAAGACCGGGAAGAATTTTCCCGAAAGACTGCCGAGGCCAGGTCACAGCTTCGGGGCAAGCTGGACCGGCTCCACAGCGAGGCGAATCCGGTGCACACCCGTTCCAACGCAGGATACCGCCTGCCGCGGAAATTGAAAATCGGGGACGACGTATTGGTGTTTGACATCGACAAAAAAGGGGTCGTGCTGGAACTGCCGGATAAATCCAACATGGTGACGGTGCAGATGGGAATTATGAAAACTCGGGTGCCGTTGGGAAATCTGCGGCTGATCGAGCAGAAGAATCCTTATGCTCAGCCCAAAGGCCGGGTGATGAAGAGCATTACCAAAGCTACCGCCCGGAAGGCTTCCACCGAAATCGACCTGCGGGGCATGAATGTGGAGGAAGCATTGATGGAGGTGGATCAGTTTATCGACCACGCTTTGCTTTCCAATCTGGAGCTGATTACCATTATTCACGGTAAAGGCACCGGAACGCTGCGGGCGGCGATTCATCAGCATTTGAAAAATCACAAGCATATCAAATCTTTCCGCCTGGGCGTCTACGGCGAGGGAGAAAGCGGAGTTACGATTGCTCAGCTGAAATAACATAGCATCATAGCAAGGGCTGCGGAAATAAAACCGCAGTCCTTTTTTATAGAGCAAAGCTTGCTCCTAACTTAATTTGTCGGGGTTCCGTCCCACTGACACCAAAAACGTGCCCCTCGCCGGTACTCCCAGGAGCCAGGGCCAGAACTCAGCCAGTTCTGAAAAAAAGAAGGACGGTTCTATTTTCCTCAAAACACGATTATATATAATACAGAAGTACTTCCGGCCGCTCCGGGGAAGGAGGAAAAGCTATGATTGTGAATTTTGGGGAACTGCGGAATAAGGAGATGATCTGCGTGAAAGACGGGCTGAAGATCGGCTTTGTGGATGACGTAGAGATAGATACGGAAAGCTATGAGCTGGTTTCCCTGATTTCTTATGGAAGAAGCCGATTTTTTGGGCTGTTCGGCCGGCAGGATGATATTAAAATCGAATGTAGGCAGATCCAGGTGATTGGGGAGGATATCATTTTAGTAAATGATTATCTCCGGCAAGGGGGATATCAGTCCTCTAAGCGGAAGAAAGACAGCGTGTGGACTCATTTATTTGAATAAACAGAGGAAGAACCGGGAATTTTCCTGGTTCTTCCTCTGTTTAAAAGAGTTTTTTGTAAATTGGCTTCTGATAATGCTGGTTTTAAAAGTCTTTTTATAGAACAAAGTTTGTTTTTAAATTAGCATCTGGGGGAATTGTCCCCCAGGAGCCAAGTACAGAACAGGCTTTGTTCTGTACCAAAAGCCTGCGGGCGACTCCCCGATATTTCCTTTACCCCCTAATCATACGAATATTGAGCCCCCGTTTTTCGGCATAGGAAAGGGTGTTCTGTGTTCCGCCTTTTTCGCCATTATAAACGGCGATCACTGTATTGGAATGATCTGCCATCCAGCAGTTTCTCTCCTGAAAAGAGCGATAATGGAAGTTGGGATAAAAATAATGGATTTCATCTGCCTGAGACAAAACACAACGATAGAGTTTCTGCCACTGGAGCGCCCAGCGTTTCTCGAATCCCTGGTAGGGTATGGCGCAAATGAGCCGAAGTTCCGGGAAGTCTTTTTTGAATGCCAATACGATCTCTGCCGCCCATAAGTCTACGCCTCTTGCCATACCTGTATAAAAGTTTTTCACACCGCTGTTGACCGCCAATTTGATTTCCCGAAAAAGCGCTGTTTTGATTTCCGCTTCTCCTGCCGTTAATTTTTCTGGGCGGTGCCCGGTGAAACAGCAGGATCTATTTTTTTCAAGATGGTCCATTCCACATCATCCTCCATTGATACAGTTTAATATAACGGTATTTATATTACAACTATTTACTATAATAATCTCAGCTAAACCGGTAAAATAATAAACAAGGCGGTGATAAGATGGATGTTCATGCGAAATTGCGTTTATTGATGAAAAAACGAGGCTGGAGCGAATACAGACTTGCGAAAGAATGTGGATTGTCGCAATCTACATTGGCGAATATTTTTCGCAGAAACACCATGCCCAGTATTACCACCTTGGAAGCTATCTGCAATGGATTTGGGATTACCATTTCTCAATTTTTTGCGGAAGGGGATATGATTGAATTAACTGGAGATTTAAAACGGCTGTTTGATTCATGGGTGGGGTTGACTCCGAAACAGAAACAAGCTGTTTTGCTTATGGTTGAAAATATGAATTGATAGCGGGCTTTTTCTAAAACAGAACCTGTTGTGAGCAATGGGTTCTGTTTTATTTGATTTATTCTTTGCTTTAGTCCCTCTATAATTACATATAAATGATACAATTGCTCAAAATATAGCGAAAATAGCTTTATAATGACTGCTGAATTTTTGTGGGATAAATTTAGTATAGAAGTGTAAAAGGAGGCTGGGAGCGTGAGTAAAGAAGTTGAATTTAAGAACCGGGATCGCTTTATTGAACTGGGGCTGACAATCTCAGCTTTACGTAAGATGAAAGGATGGTCTCAGGAGAAGTTAGCAGATAAAGCTAATATTAGCAGGTCTCATTTAAGCTCAATCGAAGCCCCCAATATAGTTCGGCCTTTTTCATTGGAAGTTTTATACAATATCGCTGACGCTCTGGAAATAAGGCCGGGAGATTTACTTAATACTAATTTCCCGGGAAAAGAAAATAAAAACTAATTATCACCATTTTTCGCTCAATTCAATATTGGTAATTATAATATCATAAATGATAATTGTCAATCATCAAAATATGATTTTAAGACGGTTTAAATAGCGCCGGTTTTTACCTATACTTATTGATGGTGGTAAAAATGAATCGTGCTTATCAGGAACAGTATGAAAAATTGGGGCTTAATATAGCCTATTATAGAAAAGCGAAAAAGTATACCCAGATGCAGTTAGCGGAGTTATTGGGAATCGACCGTACTCATATGGGCAATATTGAGCTTGCTCGTACAGGCGTTTCGTTGGATATTTTATTTCATCTGTCCGAAATTTTAGAAGTTCCTGTTTCACGATTTTTTGAGTTTAGAGAATAATTTTTAGTAGAGGCCATTGTTTTTACAATGGCCTCTTATTGTGCGCCGAAAACCACTCGCTAGGCGAGTGGTTCGGAAAAAGACTTGTGTCGATAATGAAGAAATAAAAACTCCCTTTGCTATAATAGGAGTGCGGTCTGCCAACTGCACAAACAAGCAAAGGG
>CALWNT010000163.1 GCA_944382885.1 uncultured Clostridia bacterium
TTAAACGTCCGCACCGGGCCGGGGAAAGGGTATCCGGTAAAATCCCTGTCCCGGCTCACCGATTCTGCGAGAAAGCAGGGCGGTTACAAAAAAGGCGTGATCTTCACCGCCAAGGAAGTAAAGAACCTTCCAGGGGAATCCTGGGCCAGAACTCCTTCCGGCTGGGTGTGTCTGAGGAATCAGGACGGGACTTATTGCCAGAAAGTATAGAAGAAACGTGATATAAGGCGGTGATTTTATTCTTACTCCTGAATATTTGCAAAGAATTACAGAAGGTAGTGAGGAAATCGCCGCCGAACTGCATTCTTACATAACTTCTAAAATTATTGAGAGAATGATGATTCGTCTCTCTCGCGGGGAAGATTACCTTTTGACAGCAACGGATAAATGGCAGATTGAAACATTGCAGGAAGCCGGATTTTTGTTAGAGGATATTCAAAAGGAATTAGCGGCTGCTACTGGGAAACAAGAACAGGAAATCAAAGAGGCAATGGAGGAAGCGGGAGTAACCGCTTTGTCCTATGATGATAAAATTTATCAGGCGGCCGGCCTATCTCCCGCCGCACTTTCACAGTCTCCCTATTTAGTGCGATTGATGCAAAGGGCGTATGAAGCAACCAATGGGGAATGGAGAAATTACACCCGAACAATGGCAAACGAAGCGCAAAAACTATTTATCCGGGAAGTAGACAAAGCTTATCAACTTGTAACTTCCGGCGCGGTGTCATATACGCAGGCAGTCAGGGACGCAGTGGACGCAGTCAGCGAGGGCGGCGTATATATTACCTATCCTTCCGGCCATAGGGATACGATAGAGACCGCTACAGCGCGAGCGGTCAGAACTGGGATTTCTCAGGCGACAGGAGATATCCAGATTGCCAGAATGGAAGAAATGGATTGGGATATTATTCTGGTATCTTCCCATCTGGGCGCTCGTATTGGAGATGGTGGTCAAAATGCCAGCAATCATTCCTGGTGGCAGGGAAAGTTTTATAGCAGGACGGGAAACGATAAGCGATTTCCACCTTTCTCCGTAACCGGATATGGCACAGGGGAAGGACTTTGCGGTTGGAATTGCCGTCATCATTTTGGTACAGGCGATGGAAAGCACAATCCTTTTGAGCAATATGACAGCGAGGAAAACAAAAAGCGGTATGAATTGGAACAAAAGCAACGAGCAAAAGAACGCAGAATCCGTAATACCAAACGACAGGTACAGGACATGCAAACCGCCGTTGATCATTGTCAGGATGAAGGGTTAAAAGCGGAATTACAGCGGCAACTGGAAAAGAAATCCGCCTTATTGCAAAAACAGAATAAAGACTACCGGGAGTTTTCCAACAACAACGGTCTAAAACTACAATCTGAGCGATTGAGGATCGCCAAATGGGATCGTAAGCAGGCTGCTCGCGCTACCTCGGATGCGCGAAAATGGAATAACAGAAATCCAGATCAAAATCAAGCCACAATCGGAAAGACTGGTACAATCCAGGAATCCTATCACAAGAACGCGGAATATAAAACAGAGAAAACAGGAGCGGATTCTTTTGATCTGGAAAAGGCGAACACAGACTATAAAGAATTCTTGCAATCTGTTCCGGAAAAGAATAGAATGTATTTGGAACAATCGGTAGACGCTGTGGAGTTTCAATCTCGAGAATTACCAGATATATCTTTTGGGTATTCTCCGAAAAATGACGTTGTTTTGTATGATGCCTCTAAGCCTGACTTTTGGGATTTGGATTATACTGTAACGGTTACCCATGAACTTTCCCACCGGATAGACAGTATGTTTGTCAGGTCTTGGGAAAATTCGAACTTTTCAACTGCTGTACAGAAAGCGAAAACCATTATTGCTGATAAGGGAGAAAAATACGATCGGTATTGCTGGAAAAATGATAAGGATGGTTTCCTGTCTGATATTATTAGTGCAGTATCAGAGGCAGAAATAGAACTTCCCTTTGCGCATAGTAAGGAATACTGGAAAATTCCTGGAAATAAAGAGAAAGAGATATTTGCCAATCTGTTTTCTTTGGAAAGCTTCAATGATTTGGGAAAATGGAAATTGTTGGAAGAGGACTTTCCGGAACTGATTGAGGTATATCGGAACTTAGAATTTGAACTTTAGGAGGAATTTGTAATGTATGTGATTCGCGAAGATGCACTTATTATTGCGACAGAAGAAGTAAGAAGCATGATGCATGAATACAAACGGAGATTTGGAAAGCCGTTCATTTCTTTTAACTATGCAGATTTTCAGAGCGATGGAAATATGCGAGCAGGGGAAAAGTATGTTGCAACGCTTCGAAATGCTTTGGAGACCAATACGCCCTATGAAATTGAATCTCACAGGTATGATACTTTTGATCATTAACCAAAACAGAGCCTTAGAGCCGTATGAAAGTAAGAAACACTTTCATGCGGTTTTTGTTTTAGAAAGGACGAAGCCATGAATAGATGGAAGCCATATAACCCAAATCCCAAAGGGAGTATTGTAGGAGACTGTACGGTTCGGGCAATCAGTAAGGCGCTGGATCAAGATTGGGAAACTACTTATGCCGGCCTGTCCCTTTTTGGGTATTCTTTATCGGATATGCCCAGCGCCAATCATGTTTGGGGCGCTTATCTTAGACGGCATGGATTCCATCGGAAATTGATAGAAGACTACGGGCAAGAATTATACACTGTGCAGAATTTTTGCGAGGATCATCCGGAGGGAACATATATCCTTGCTATAGATGGCCATGTGGTTTGTGTAAAGAATGGATTTTATTATGACAGTTGGGATTCCGGAAACGAGATACCAATCTATTATTGGGAGAGATAGTATGGAGACAATCAATCAAATCATGGTCGTATGTGGATGGATTATCAGTATTGGAGGAGCCGCAACCGTATTATACAACCTTTATAAGCATACCAAAAAACCTACCAAAGACCTGGAAAACCGTATAGAGATTATTGAGAAAGATATTAAGGATATCAAGCAAAAATTAAATAATGACTATTCTTCCATCAATGCCAATCGGGAAGATATGAATCTTTTAATGCGCAGTATGTTCTGCCTGATCGAAAACAAACTGACCAATAACAATATAGAAGGTTTAAAAAAAACCAGAGACGACCTTATCAAGGCCCTGACCGACAAATAAGAGGTGTGCTCGTGAAGGTATATGATTTTACGGTACCGGAATTAAACTATTTTCGTGAATATTGTAATTTTACGGAAGATGAGCGGACTTTGCTGTTGCCCTTATTCTATAAATGAGTGCACAAAAATTGTCCAAAAGTATTTTATAATATACATGGGTGGTAGTATGCTGATCAATGACAAGGGGTTTATTTGTTGTCCAGACTGTGGGAAACGTACCAAAACAAAAGTAAATCCCAACACAGTGCTTGAAAATTTTCCGTTGTATTGTGAACGATGTAAAAAAGAATATTTGATTGATTATCAGCCTGAGCCTGGAGCCGGTGCGAAACGTCCCTGATTGCGGTCGCAATGGATATTTGCATTTGGCTCATTTTTCATACCTCCTTACAAAACGCGCATTACTGAAAATGCTCGTTTATGGGAATCTAGCTCAATGGAAGAGCGTTTGGCTGTTAACCAAATGGTTGCTGGTTCGAATCCGGCGGTTCCCTCCATACCACGGCAAAGGTTTATTTGCCTCAATCCATTACCGCTGACGGGCGGTTAATAATCACGTTTAGGAGGATACTATGCAGAACATTGAAGCGATCTTAAAACAATTTGGGCTTGAAATCCCGAAAGAACAGGCGGAAGAGTTTCGGAAAACCTTTCATGAAAATTACAAGACGGTAAAGGACTATGAAAAACTGGAAACCGACCGTGATAAGTGGAAAGGGCAGGCGGAAACGGCAGAAGACACGCTGAAAAAGTTTGACGGCGTGGATTTGGAAACCATGCAGACGGAACTGAACACTTGGAAAACAAAGGCGGAAACGGCTGAAAAAGACTATGAGCAGAAAATCTATGACAGAGATTTCTCAGATGCCCTAAAAACGGAAATGGAAACCGTAAAATTTTCCAGCGACGCGGCAAAACGCGCTGTCATGGCAGAAATTAAAGATTCCGGCCTGAAGTTGAAGGATGGAAAGATCCTCGGATTGTCCGATCTGATTGGGCAGATCAAAGAAAGAGATGCTTCGGCGTTCGTTGATGAGCAGCAGCAGAAAGCACAGCAGCAGGCGGCGAGATTTACTGTTCAGGGAACTGGAAGAAATGCCGGAGGAAGTGGAGGAACTACTATCGCCGATATCAAGGCAATTAAAGACCCGGCAGAGCGGCAAGCTGCGATTGCAAACAATCTTGATTTGTATGGATACAGAAAGGAATAGTAACTATGGCAGTACCGGAAAGATTAACAAAAACTACTGATATTACTATCAGGGCAAAAGAAATTGATTTTATTTCCCGGTTTAATGATACCTGGGAGGCATTGCGGGAGATTTTGGGGATTATGCGCCCTGTGAGAAAAACTCCCGGAACAAAGTTGACTGCGAGCAAAGCGACTGTTGTTTTACAAGACGGAAATGTCGCAGAAGGAGAAGAAGTTCCGCTGTCTCAGGCGAAGGTTGAGCCTGTGGTCTTTGAGGACTTAAACCTTGAAAAATACAGAAAAGCTGTATCGGCCGAGGCCGTAACACAGTTCGGCGCAGCTGTGGCAGTACAGAAAACGGATGATGCGTTTCTGAAGGAACTTCAGGGCGTGGTTATGGACAGATTTTATGCTTTCCTTCAGACCGGGCTTCTGACTTCTACGGAGACCACTTTTCAGATGGCGGTGTCTATGGCCGTAACAATGGCTAAGGACAAGTTCAAAAGAATGCGGAAGGATTATACCAATATCGTTGTGTTTGCGAACACGCTTGATGTTGGAATGTATCTGGGAGCGGCAAACATTACCATTCAGACCAGAGAAGGCATTGAGTATGTAAAGGATTTTCTTGGCGCAAATACCATGATTATTTCGTCTGAAATCCCCAGCGGAACGGTGGTAGCTACTCCGGCAGATAACATTGTCCTGTATTACATTGACCCGTCTGACGGAGATTATCAGGAGCTTGGCCTGGATTATACCATTACAGGTGAAACTAATCTAATTGGTATTCACAAAGAGGGTAATTACGGACGGGTTATCGGCGAAACTCACGCGCTTATGGGTATGAAGCTGTTTGCGGAATATCTGGACGGTATTTCTGTGGTAACGCTCACCGACGATACCACCCTCGGTACTCTGACTGTAACTTCTGCAGCAGGAACCGGCAGCGGAAACACAAAAGTGACCGTGGAACCGACACTTGAGACCGGACATTTATACAAATACAAAACCGGAGCATCCGCACCTTCCGTTGAATATGGACAAAGCGTGAGAAACTGGACTGCATGGGATGGAAAATCTGACATTACAGCAACTACAGGGCAGTACATTACCGTTGTGGAATGTGACAATACCTATAAAGCACTGAAATCCGGAAACGACGAAGTAACATCTGCATCTTAAAGGAGGCGCTGGCATGGCATATGCCGACTATGATTTCTACACGAATAAATATTATGGCGATGCCATACCAGAAGAAGCCTTTGAAAAGTTTTCTCAAAGGGCAAGTGACCGGATCGATCTTTTGACCTATGACCGCCTGATAAATGGACTCCCTCAAAATGAGCGGGCGCAAACCAGAATCAAGCAGGCAGTCTGTTCTGTGGCCGAGGCTCTTTACTGGATCGATCAAATCCAAAAATCCAGCCGGGAAAGTATCGGGACGATTACAAGAGAGGATGGAACGGTCGTAAGCAAGGCCGTTTCGTCCGTTTCTTCCGGCTCCGAAAGCATTTCTTATGCTACAGTAGGGTCGGGGCAGAGCGACGCTTATTCTTTAGCGGCTGCCAATAAAACAGCGGAAAACGCCTTGCTCTATGGGATGGCGTTAGAATATCTCAGCAATGTAACGACGGATGAGGGGGTTAATCTTCTATACTCCGGGATGGGGAGATAAACATGTACCAGAACACGGTAACAATATTTAATCGCTATGAAAGCCAGGACAAGATTTTCTGGTATCCCCATGTTTTGCAGGACGTTGATCTGATTATCGACAAAGGCGCTAATATCGCCAAGACCGGATTGGAAAGCGCCGATACCGCGAAGCTCCATATCAAATACCATCTTGTTGGCGGTAACAAAATGGTAGGCCGGTTTAACTGGCTCCCACCCAAGGAATGGGATGGGCAAACCAATGATATGTTGTCCAAAACTATTACCTTTACAGAAGGAGAAGACTTCTTTTGGGAAGGGGAATATTCGGAAAATATGATCGATGATGATGAGTATCAGGGGTTAAAATACAGCGGCTTCTACGATTACATGAACAAGCGTTATGACAACGTGTTTCTCATTACCACGGTGGGAGGGCCGTATACCCTGATCCCTCATTTTGAGATTGGAGGAAAATAAAAATGAGGTTATTCATTTCTCAACCCATGAAAGGCAAAACAGACGATGAAATTTTGAAGACTAGAGAAAAAGCAATCGCCAGTGCGAAGAAAAATTTTCCTGATGGCGAGGAATTGGAAGTTATTGACTCATTTTTTCAGAATGCTCCAGCAGATGCGAATCCATTGTGGTTTCTAGCTAAATCTTTAGAGTTGCTGTCAACCGCAGATGTAGCATATTTTGCTAAAGGATGGCAAGAAGCTAGAGGATGCAGAATTGAAAACACTTGTGCTGTTGAATATGGTATTAGTGTAATTGAAGATTATACAGAAGGTTAAGTAAATGGCCAATATCCATCATTTTAAAGGGTTTTCCATTATCAATCACAATATCAAAATAAAGGTAAAGATGGATCGCTTTTCTGAGCAATTTAACAAAGCACAATTTTGGCTGGACGGACAGATCATGAGAGACATGGAACCGTACATGCCCCACAACACAAGTGCGTTTATAAATGTTACTACCGGACAAAGCGCGGCATTGCAGGGCACTGGAAAAGTAATAGCCGCCGCAGGGCCGTTCGGGAGATATTTGTATATGGGTAAAGTGATGGTAGATAGCCAGACCGGAAAAGGCCCTTTTAATATTCCGGATGTGGGCCCAAGATTTCGCAAAGGGGCTAAATTGATAGCAACTGACCGTCCATTAAATTATAGCAATCCAAAAGCGGAGCCTCATTGGTTTGATGTCGCTGAGAAAAAAGAAGGGAAAGAATGGGTGAAAGAGGTGAAAAAGATTGCCGGAGGAGGTTAAAAAACCAGTCAGATATGATGTCGAAGGATATGAGATTGTCACAGATGCGATCGGGGATTTGCTGAATCAATATCCGGGGCTGGAAGGGCTGACAGTAAAGTTTTCTACTTTGGAAGAAGATGGAGGACTAGCATGGTTCCCTATTACCGGAGCGGCAATTGATTCTGAGACGGAATCTATTACAGGGAAAGTGCGTCAGACCTGTAATTATCCGTTTTATATTATTTTTCGCAACGGAGCACCATCATCAGATCGGAAAAAGGTCATTAAAGAGTTTTTGGACAATCTAGGACGATGGTTAGAGCGTCAGACGGTGACGATTGAAGAAACAAATTATACCTTAGGAGTCTATCCGGAACTGACGGGAAACCGAAAAATCACGGAAATATCTAGACAAACCCCTGGATATTTAGATAGTGTTTTGGATAACGGTGTAGAAAATTGGGCGATTTATATCGCCGTCAAGTACACAAACGAATTTTACAAATAAACAGGCCGTGCCCGAGCCGAAGAGCCAGCGCAAAGGTTCGGAAAGGTTGATGAGAGTGAAATTAGAAAGAAAGGCCCTTATGCACTACATTGATACTACGTTTAAAAACGTGTTGTCAAGTGCAGCGTGGGAAATCATTGGCGACGGAATTGAAGAAATGGCGATGGAGTTAAACCCGGATGTGGAAACTGTAAAGGACATTTTGGGACAGACCACCACAAAAGATAATGGATATGAACCATCTATGGACGCGGATCCATATTATGCAGATCCTGACACAAAATTATATCCAATGCTGAGGGATATTGCGTTTGACAGAAAAACGGGTGACGCTTGTAAAACGCTGCTCTTAGAAGTAATCGTGGAAGATACGGGCGCTACAAATCATTTGGCCTATGCGCAGGAAGTGCTGGTAAAGCCCCAGTCTTATGGCGGAGATACTTCCGGAGTAAGTATTCCCTTTAATATTTCGGAAAATGGAAAACGCACGAAAGGCTATGTTTCCGCAGCATCTATTTCAAGCGGATCACCGGAATTTACAGAAGGAGCTATTCCGGAACAGGCCTCTATGCTGTCTGCTGACGCGGGAAAAAATGAAGCGCAATCACTGTCATAAACAATAAACCGGCGTATGGGAAACCATGCGCCTTTTTAGGAGGAAAAGCGATGGAAAATCAAATCCAAATTAGGACGTCCCTAAAAACATACCGTTTTAACGACCAAAACGGGAACCATCTGTTTGATATTGAATTGAACCCGACCGATGCGGATATTATTCGCAGAGCCGAAATTGTGGGTAAAAAGTTACAGGAATTCAAACCTAAAAATGTGGAAGACCTTGCGGCCTACAGCGATGAAGTGAAAAAGCAGCTGGATTTTCTTGTGAATGCGGATATTTCCGGAAAGGTGTTTCAGCATTGCGGCCCAATGAGTGTTTTGGACTCCGGCAGATTCTTTTTTGAAGAGGTATACGACGCTATTATTAAAATTATCGGTACAGAAATTGAAGAGAAATCGAAGCAAGCCGAAAAGCGGATCAGCCAGTATACCCAGAAATACCAGAAGAAATGATAAGCGTTTGGGATTTTCCGCAATCCTTGGAAATCGGAGGCAAAGAGTATGCACTCAGAACCGATTATAGGGCGGTACTGGATATTTTAAACATCGAAAACGATCCGCAGATCTTTCCGGAAGACGCTTCTGAATGGGAGAAAAACTATATTAGGGTCAGAACTTCCCTTGTGATCGCCTTTCCTGAATGGGAAACAATCCCAATAGAAAATTGGGAAGAAGCGATCGCCAAACTATATGAGTTTATCGACTGCGGGATCAAAGATGATAAGGCTGGGAAAAAGCCGACGCTTATGTCGTGGGAAAAAGATGCTTCGATATTGATCCCGGCAATCAACAATGTGGCGCACACGGAAATCAGAGCACTTCCTTATCTCCATTGGTGGACATTTTTGGGATATTACATGTCCATTGGAGAAAGCTTGTTTTCCGAAGTGATTCACATCAGACAGAAAAAAATAAGCGGTAAAAAACTGGAAGAGTGGGAACGGAAATTCTATAGAGAAAACAAATCTCTGATCGATCTGGAAAAGCCGAGACGTTCTCAGCAAGAACAGGAAGAACTGGAAAAGTTATTCGGCATACAAAATAAAAATTAAGAGCCTTGAGCCGGTGTAAAGCAGTGAGCTGCGCACCGGTTCTTTTTATTTTAGGCTGGAGCCATGAGCCAACGCCGGAAAGTTGGTGAATCATGCCCAAAGCAGATGGATCTGTCATTATAGATACTAAAATAAATTCAAGCGGTATTCAGAAGGGAACAAAATTACTTCAGCAATCTTTTAAAGATACCGCTTCTCAGGCACAGGAAATGAGTAGCAAAATAGGCAGCGCCTTTAAAAAGATCGGAAAACTGATTGTAGCCGCTTTTGCTACTCAGAAACTGGTACAGTTTGGAAAAGAATGCTTGGAATTGGGTTCAGACCTCCAAGAGGTACAAAATGTTGTAGATGTTGTCTTTACCACCATGTCCGGTCAGGTAGATGAATTTGCAAAGAACGCCGCGCAAAATTTTGGATTATCTGAGACAATGGCAAAGCGGTATACCGGTACTTTCGGGGCGATGGCGAAATCATTTGGATTTACTGAGCAGGAAGCCTATAACATGAGTACCGCTTTGACCGGCCTTGCGGGAGATGTGGCGTCATTCTATAACATTTCTCAGGATGAAGCCTATACCAAATTAAAGAGCGTCTTTTCTGGAGAAACGGAAACACTGAAAGATTTGGGTATTGTAATGACTCAAAACGCCCTGGACGCTTACGCAATGGCCAATGGATGGGGGAAAACTACCCAAGCCATGACGGAGCAGGAAAAAGTAGCTTTGCGATATCAGTTTGTCATGCAGCAGCTTTCTTCCGCTTCTGGGGATTTTATCAGAACGTCTGATTCCTGGGCGAACCAGACACGGATGCTGCAATTACAATTTGATTCCTTTAAGGCTTCTATCGGTCAGGGGCTTATCAACATCTTTACTCCGGTTATTAAAGTGATCAATACCATTATGGGGAAACTGGTACAGCTTGCTAACAGTTTTAAATCCTTTACTGATTTCTTGTTTGGAAAGAAGTCAAGCGGTCAGTCCTCAGCGGTGCTCCCTCAGGAAGATATTAACGCTGCGGGAGCGGGTTATGAATCGGCGGCACAGGGCGCGCAGGATTATGCCCAGTCAACCGGAGACGCGGCAAAGGCAACGAAAAAAGCCGCAAAGGAAAGCAAGGGATATTTAAGCAGTTTAGACCAGATCAACAAACTTTCAGAAGATAATACCGGAAGTTCCGGTTCCGGTGCTTCCGGCGGCGCCGGAGGAGGCGGGATTGGATCAATAGGAGGGGCGGTAACCTTTCCCTCTCAAATAGAATCCGGCACAGATGGTGCGCTTGACGCTATGAAATCCAAGTTTGAAAGCTTTTTCAACTGGGTTTCTGGAAGCTTTGGGGAATCCTTCAATACCTTCTTTTCGAATTTTAAAACCAATGTAAGCAATTTGGGGACAACATTCAAAGGGATTTTCTCAGACTTATCTACCCTAACCACACCGCTAATGAACTGGTTGAATACTGATTTTGTGAATTTCGGGAATCAGCTTATTTTGACAGCTGACAGTTTGTTTAACGGGGCTTTTGACAGTCTTAATATGGCAATTTCCGATATCTGGAATAAATTTATGTTTCCAGTCCTGTCTAATTTTGTTACAGTAGGACTCCCCATGATAACGCAATTTGCAACACAAGCTTTAGCTACATTGCAAACTTTTTTTGAAGAAGCCAAAAAAATATTCGATATGCTCTGGTCTGAAGGAGTAGCTCCAGCGTTAGAGTTGATTTCTGGCATCTGGACAGATTTTGTGAATCTGCTTGCAGAAAAGTGGGAGCAATACGGAGAACCGATATTTGAAAAAATCCGGGAAGCAATTAGGACAACTTCTGATTTGTTTCAAAAGATATGGGATACCATTTTAAAACCGGTCTGGGATAAATTTATGGCAGTAATAGAAGAGGTGTGGGATAATCACCTCAAGCCATTTATCGGTAAGTTTCTTGACTTTGTTGCGACTTTGGTACAGGGAGCACTGGATATTTACAATAAATTTATTGCTCCGGTAGTAGGGTGGTTTGTAGATGTCTTTGGTCCTACCATCTCCGATACGTTCAATTTTATTTTGGAATTAGTGGGCGCAGTTGTGGGAAATATTATTGATTTTGCAGGAAATATTATCGATAGATTTTCCGCTGTTGTAGAGTTTTTTGCAGGTGTTTTCACTTTGGATTTTAAAAGAGCGTGGAATGCTATTAAAGATTTTTATAAAAGCGTTTGGGATGGAATGGTTAATTTAATGAAAGCTCCTATTAACCTAATTATAGGGGCAATCAATCAGTTAATTACAGGCGTTGTGGGCGGTTTAAACAATATGATCCGTGCATTGAACAAACTGAGTTTTAAAGTTCCTGATTGGGTACTAGGAATCGGAGGAAAAACATTTGGATTTAATATTAAAACCCTTACCGCTCCCAGAATCCCCTACCTCGCCACCGGCGCGGTCATTCCCCCTAACGCACCCTTTATGGCCGTGCTGGGCGATCAGCGTCGAGGGAATAACATCGAGGCTCCGGAATCTTTGATCCGCCGTATTGTCCGGGAAGAATCCGGAAATCAGGGAGCGGGTGGCAATTATTATTTTACGGCTCAGATTAACCGCAGGACGTTATTTGAGGAATTCATCACCGAAGCGAAACTCCGGCAGATGACAACGGGAAAAAATCCATTTGAACTAGCATAAGAGAGGTGCGTCATGGCTCAGGAATACTTGAAATTTAACGATGTAACGGTAAAAATTCCAGATCGTGATGGGTATGGAATCCAATTTGCGACAACATCTACATCCGACAGCGACCGGACGCAGGATCTTGTCATGCACAATACCCCCATCGGAACGGTGGAGAGCTATAGCCTCAAGTGGTCTAATCTCACTTTATCTGAAGCTTCTTTGATTCTGCGGCAGGTAGTCAATAAATCCAGTTTTAAGGTGCATTATCTGGATGTCTATTCCGGTAAGTGGAAAGATGGATGGTTTTATGCGTCCAACTTCAATATCACGCCGATTGATTTGACGGCGGGAGAAGAACGAATCGATAGTTTGTCTTTTAATATTGTGGGGGTAAATCCGATATGATCAATGTATCAAAGGAATTTCTGGAAACAATGGAGCAGCGCCGGGATTTCAAATGTGCGGCTGAAGTGACTCTATCAGACGGCACAGTATTAAATCTCACAGAGCAGAATTTTACCATATCCAACAACAGTATAACAGACGGTGCGGGAGCAAATTCCTTGCCTTTGGGAGAAGCGTTAGAAAAAAGCGTTTCCGTTGAACTGATGAATGATAAGGAACAATATTCTTCTTACGATTTTTTCGGTGCCAAGATCAAATTGTCTCTTTCTTTTCAGCTTTCCGAAACGACGGAAACCATTCGTAAAGGGACTTATACCGTAGTAACTCCCGAAACCTATGGCACGGTAATTCAGATCACAGCAGTGGACGATATGTACCGGGCAGACAAAGCCTATACTACAAACTTGAACTTTCCTCAGAATGCCGGTGCTGTACTTCGGGATATCTGTTCCACCTGCGATATTCCTTTGGGGGCGACCTCTTTCCCCCACGATGATTTTGTTATTGATACTATGCCGGAAAGCCAGACCTTCCGGCAGGTGATCGGACGGATTGCCATGCTGGCGGGGGGAAATGCCAGAATCGACTATAATGGATATCTACAAATAATCCCTTACGATTTTTCCGCTTTTGAAAACGTTTCAAATTTAAACGGTGGATATTATGATGATGGTACTCCTGTCTATGTTTCCGGCGACACTGCGACAGGAGGTACTTTTTCTCCCTGGAATGAGACAGAAGATTTTTCAGGAGGAACCTATACCGACTGGGATAACTATCACGTTTTGTACAATTTCAAAAATCTTACCGTAGATACGGATGATATTGTGATAACCGGCATACAGACCGCAATAGAAGGGGAAGAAAGCTCAGAGGATACGGTTTTGTTAAAGGGAAAAGAAGGATATGTACTTTCCGTAGAAAATCCTCTGATAGTGGGCAAGGAAGACGATGTATTAACCTGGCTTGCTAATTCTCTTGTTGGCGTGCGGTTTCGGAAATTTTCAGGAGATTTGGTTGCTGATCCGACAATTGAATTTATGGATCCGGCTTATGTAGTGGATCGAAAAGGGAACCACTATCAGACTATTATCACTGATGTTAATTTTGTGTTTTTTGGATATACCGCAATATCAAACAGTGCGGAAAGCACGATCCGAAACAGCAGCAGTTATTATTCCCAGGCAACGCAAAGTTATGTGGAAGCAAGGAAACTGATTGAGAAAGAGAAAACTGATCGGGAATTAGCAATAGAGCAGCTTTCTGAAGCACTGGCGAATTCTTCCGGGTTGTATATGACTACAGAGGAGCAGGAAGACGGAAGCTATATCTATTACATGCACAATAAGCCTACCTTGGAAGAATCTGATATTATCTGGAAACTGACAGCGGAAGCGTTTGGAATCTCTACAGATGGCGGTGAGACCTATCCTTATGGGTTTACTGTTACCGGAGATATGGTATTGCGAATTCTGGACGCGGAAGGAATTAACGCCGGATGGATCGATACAGGCGCTTTGAGCGTACAGGATGAAGAAGGTAATGAACTGTTCTATGCCAACATAGATACCGGCCAGGTGCGTATTGATGCTTCATCGGTATATATTGGAGCCAGCGCGCTGGATGATGAACTGGAAGGAATGCGGACACAAAGCGCGGAACTTGCGGTCAGAGTAAATGAAATTTCGGCGAAGGTATCCGAAAGCGGCGGGACAAATCTGATAAAAAACAGCGTTGGTTATTTCGATACGGAAAACTGGACGCCCTCAGGGGATGTATTAGTACAGCGCGGGGCACAGGTAATCGGAACGACTGTAAGCCAGTCCGGATTTTTATTGGACGGTGGAAGCATTGTTCAGGAAAACATCCCTATTGTTACCAATGAGCGGTATACAATTGCTTTTTTAGCTTCTAAGAGTGGAAATTTTGACGGAACTGTAACAGTAGAGGGAAGTAATGAGACGATCACAATCGAAATACCTGCACAAACCTCTTTAGAACAAATCAGCTATACCTTTACCGCCATATCTAATTTAACCATTACCATCTCAGGGGAAACAGGAAGCAATCTATTGATTTCCGATCTCCGTCTGGTAAAAGGAGAAGAGCCTTTGAATTGGCAGCTGTCTTCCGGGGAGATTTACGAAACCAATTATCAAATGTCCAGCATGGGATTTATGGTTTCCAGTTCGGAGTATGATGGGCAAACGGTGATGTCTCCTCAGGGATTTTATGGTTTATACAATGGGGAAAAGGTATTTTATCTTGATCGGGAATACACCACATCAGAAAATTTAAGAGCAGTAAAACAAATTGAAATAGGGCCTTTCAAAATGGTTCCGATTACCAAAAACGGGAAACGGGGATTGGGGCTCGTGCAATTGCCAGAAACGGAGGAAAGCTAATTATGGCAACTTCAGGAAGTGCCACCAGCAATGTGATCAGCAACGGGAAAATCCATCTGCAAATCAGCTGGAGCCAAGCTTCGCAAGATATTACAGGCAACTATACAAAAATCAATTGGAATGTACGGATCTATTCTGATGGTTCCGGTTGGAATATCCAAACCAGCACAAACAGAACACTAAAAGTAGTGATCAATGGGAGTACGGTATATAACAGCGGAGTAAACGTCAGTATCAATAGCGGGGCAAGCAAAACATTAGCCTCTGGTTCCGCTACAATCTATCATAACGCGGATGGCACCAAATCCTTTTCGTTTTCGGCTACACAAAGTTTTTCAGGAATCAGTTTTTCAGGTGCGACAATATATGCATCTGTAGTTGCCTCCAGCAGCAGCACATTAAATACTATCCCTAGGGTAAGCAGTTTTGATTCTTTCAGTTTTACTTTTACGCCCACAGAAGCTAAACTACAGTTTGATATCACTGCGGGTTCTACGGCATTTAACCACAAGCTTCAAGTCGACTTGAATACTTCTGGAACTAGTTACAACTATCTGATTGAGCAGTCTGGATACAAAGTCTCTACAGCAAACAAGAAAACTCGGTTTACGTATACCTTTACAGAAGCACAAAGAACACGGTTATTAAATCATATGGCCAATACTAACACTGTGCGGCTAAGAACTTTCTTAACAACTTATAACGGATCTACGCAATTAGGATGGAAGGAAAGCTGGTGCAACGCAACCATTAACACTTCTACAGTGCTTCCTGTATTTACGGATTTTTCTTATTCTGATCCGGATCATTACGCATTGATGCTGGGTTCGGTTCCTAAAAACAATTTAGTGCAGAGAAAATCAAATTTGAAAATCGAGATATCTTCTACCCAAAAAGCGGTTGCACAATATGGTGCCACGATGTCAAAATACATAGTCACATTTGGAAATACATCTAAAGAATATGCTTATGGAAACGGAACACAGAGCATTTCTTTCGGCATTGCACAGCAAAGCGGCAATATCAATCTATCAATACAGGCAGTAGATAGCAGAGGAAATAAAACTACAGTCACAAAAACGGTGGCAGTTACTGCATATGATTATCCGAAATCTAATTCTACAGTTGCGCGTGTGAATAACTATGAACGAGAAACGATGATTTCTGTTGCTGGTACGTATACCGCTGTTGGAGAAAATGTACCTACGGCTTTTTACCGCTACAGCGAACAATCAGGAGGCGGAGAGTGGGATTCAATTCCGATCAGATTTTCAAATGGGAATTTTTCTTATGATCCGATTACCATTATATGCGATAACAGTAAGACGTTCTATTTTGAAATCAAAATACAAGATTTATTGACAGAAATTGTTATTCCATATATAATATATCCCGGTGAAACTCCGATTACATTTTATGAAGATGGTAGTATTGACATAAAAGGTGAATATCTGCAAAATGGAATACCTTGCTTTAGCAAAGAAAATAAAGTGTTATGGTCTGGAGGATGGTTTATGAATGGAAATCAGACTGTTACACTTAATGAATCGGTCAGCGATCAGCAAAATGGTATTGTCCTTGTGTGGAGAGAGTATAACAACGGAACAATGCAAAATTCTGGAATTCATTGTTATTATGTCCCTAAGAGAGTGGTAGCCGATGGTCCGTGGGGACATAGCATTTCATGGGCTCATTACGGGGGCACAACTTATGCCGCTAAATATGTTTATATTAGAGATACCCAAATAGTAGGACATGAAATGAATGAAAATACAGTAACTTCTGATTGTGGAATTAAAATATCCAATAATCTTTTTGTATTATGGATGGTACTAGGGGTTTGAGATTATATCCATGAAAAAGCAAAAGCCATTAGAGAATTATCTCCGATGGCTTTGAGTGTATCAGATGGGCGATTTTGGTCTTTATTTGGTCTTTATTATATCGCGGCTATATGTGCAAAATTAAATAAAATGGATGAATTTTGCGCAAAAACGCAGTAAAACAAATAGATAATCATGAATTTTACGAATAAAAAAGGGCTTTCTCTAATTCAAGTCCCGTTTGCCGCACCAAACCTGCGGTAAGAATTTATCTATACCGCAGGTTTTCTTTTTTGTATTAAAATGAAGCCATTATGAATTGGGCTCTGTTTTTTACTGTATCTGAAACGGGGTAACAGCAGCTGTTGCCCCGTTTTTTTATAAATACTTCATTGGAGTCTTTGCCGGCTTGCTTGAAGCGGGAAAAGATCAGCTGAGAGTCATTATTTTGATGGGGGAGATTGTAGAGGATTATGAAAGACACAGTACAAATTATGATTACTATGGTGATCTATATGATCGCGGTAATCGCAATCGGTTTGGCGTTCGCAAAAAAAGCGAACAAGAGTTCAGAGGATTATTTTCTTGGAGGACGGACGTTAGGACCGTGGGTAACGGCGATGAGCGCAGAAGCATCCGATATGTCCGGTTGGCTTTTGATGGGCTTGCCGGGAGTGGCCTATTGGTGCGGGATTGCGGATGCGTCCTGGACGGCGATTGGCCTTGCGCTGGGTACTTATATCAACTGGCTGATTACCTCCAAACGGCTGCGCCGGTACAGTGAAAAGGCAAAGGCAATTACCCTGCCGGAATTTTTTTCCAACCGTTTTCATGAAAAAGGGAAGGTCATTATGACTATCGCCGCGTTGTTTATTCTGATCTTTTTTACAGTATATGCGGCCAGCTGTCTTGTCACCTGCGGAAAGCTGTTTTCCACCCTGTTTGGGTTTGATTATGTTCCGATGATGATTGTCGGTGCGGTTTTTGTATTGGTTTACACAATTATCGGGGGGTTCCTTGCAGAAAGTGCGTCGGACTTTATGCAGGCCTGTGTAATGATCGTGGCGCTTATTGTAGTCGTAGTAACTGGTACGGTAGCGGCTGGCGGTTTAGGGGCAGTGCTTGACAACGCAAAGTCCATCCCTGGATTTATGGAGTTCTTTGGAATTGCTACTCCGGTAACGGTAGACGGCGTTCAGCAGGTGGTAAACGGAGAACCCCAGTTTGGACCCGCCGGAGAGTATGGCTTTCTGAATATTATTTCCATGTTGGCTTGGGGACTTGGTTATTTCGGTATGCCTCAGGTACTGCTGCGGTTTATGGCGATACGCTCTGAGCATGAATTGACTCGTTCCCGCCGCATTGCTACTGTTTGGGTTTTGATTTCTCTTGTTGTAGCGGTATTTATCGGTGTTGTCGGAAGAGCGTTGTATCCGGTTGCGCTGACCACTGCTTCTTCAGCGGAAAATATCTTTATCGAGCTTTCTACTAATTTGCTTCCACCTTTGCTGGCTGGGCTTGTGATGGCCGGAATTCTGGCTGCGACAATTAGCTCTTCTGACTCCTATCTCTTGATTGCTGCATCTGCCTTTTCCAAGAATATTTATCAGGGCCTGCTGCACAAGAAGGCAACAGATAAACAGGTATTGATGATTTCCCGTATTACTCTTTTGGTGATTACTGCGATCGCTATCGTAATCGCGTTAGATGAAAACAGCGTTATTTTCTCTATTGTAAGCTTTGCGTGGGCTGGATTTGGTGCGACCTTTGGCCCCTTGATGCTGATGAGCCTGTTCTGGAAGCGAATCAATCGTGCGGGTGCCATTGCGGGGATGATTTCAGGAGGCGTAATGGTGTTTGTTTGGAACCTCTTGGTTCGACCGCTGGGAGGCATCTGGGATATTTACGAGCTTTTGCCGGCGTTTTTATTCTCCTGCTTGTGTATTGTAGTAGTTTCTCTGTTGACGGCGCCGCCTTCCAAGGAAATTCAAAAGGAATTTGACGAAGTTCGTCAAGGAGTATAGGACAGCAGACCATACCGGACGGTATGATGGAAAATTGTTTTGACACCAAAGATCAGAATGATATTGTAGACCAAGCTTAGACTGTGGATCTGCACTTAAAAAGCTATTGATCGAACAATAGGCTCGATCAATAGCTTTTTTTATAGCTGTATAGTAAGAATTGTAAATAATAGACAAAAACACATTGACACAAAAGAAGAGTTTTGGTATTATGCTGTTTGAAGTGGTTGTTTTGCACTTTAGACTGATTTTTGACTAGATGGCAGAGCTAGCCTTTAACCAATCTGTTTGAACACCAACATAAAAGGAAGGAAGCGTTACAGATGGAGATAGATCAAATCATCGCCCTGTATCACCAAGATCAACCCATAAGCTATACGCTGAAAAGTATCCGTCTCCAGGAAGATGACAGCAGATGGGTGCTCTTTTTGAATTACAGAGATCAAAAATATGTCATCAAGATCGCGTCCAATGAGTTTACGACTCGGGAACGGGTCAACGGATGGAACCGTATCATAGAAGAATACGAAAAATTGGGCTATTACAGTCCCCGCGTTTTAAAAAGCTTGAACGGGAGAGATTCGGAGGAACTGCTTTTTAACGGCAGACAGTGCGTTGTCTGGGAAGAGGAGTATGCCCGATACTGCCTGTATGAAACCCTTGAGAAAGCTGTTTATACAAGGCCGGACGGGAAATATGTCTACCATGATGAAGTATTCGAGTTTATTGGGAAGGTAGGACAGAAACATCTGTCCGATTTTCCTTATCCTTCCGGCTGGGCGAGGTTTGTACCTTTGAGCAAAGACGATACCGAGGACGAGGTCATGGAATGTGTTGAAACCTTCGAAGACTTGGTGAAAAATAAGGCGCCCCAGTTTTTCAAGCGCTGGGAAAGGATTCGCACGTTGTTTGAAGAAAACAAAATGCGTTTGCAAAAAATTTATGACAGTCTGCCGAAATCCGTCTTTCAGGGAGACTGTTTCCGGGATAATCTGATACTGGATGAAAGGGGACATTTCAAGGGAGTGATCGACTACAATCTGGCGGGAGAGGACGTTGTGCTCAATATCATGCTTTCTACGATTCTGTTTGGTTATACCTATCAGCGCAAGCAATCTTCCAATCTGAATTTGCTTCCGGAGCTCAATCGGGAAACTCAGGATTCGGTCATCGAGATTGTGCTTACTACCTTAAGAGATCTGAGAAAATTTTATACTTTTGAAGAGAGCGAAGTCATCGCGGCCCCCTATTTATTTAAGTATATCTACTCTATTCAATACAGCCAAATAGACGCTTTCGAGAAGTACCAGAAGGACGACGGAAAGCTGAATCAGTTGTTCGATTATATGGAACAGGAACTGCTGCGGGAGGATATTGATTTCCGGGGAGCGATGCTGGGATAAAAACGCACGACGTACGATATGATGGGAAATCTTACGATTTTCTTTCGGCTGGCGCTGGAACGGATTTATACTCTGGCCGTCATGGGATAACAGAAAGAAAGCCGATGATAGTTTGTATCATCGGCTTTTTAAAATTATTACAATGTCAGAGACGGTGCGGTGTAAACCCTTGCGCCCAGCTCGCTGTTGAGCATATACAGCCCCTTGGCGTCTGAACCAAATAATTCCATCTTGGTAATCAGATCAGAGGCGTTTTTCTCTTCTTCGCCCTGTTCCTTGATAAACCAATCCAATAGCTGCATGGTGCGGAAATCTTTCGCGTCAAATGCCGCGGCGTAAATGTTGTTAATGAGAGAAGTGACGTATTTTTCATGCTGTAAGCCTGCCTTTAAGGGAGCCGTATTGTCTCCTCTCTCCCAGTCCGGCTTTTCGATTGCCTGAAATGCTACTTTGATATCGTTGTTCTGCAAGTATTGATAAAACAGCAGTGCATGATCCCGTTCTTCCTGGGCTTGAATCCGGTACCAATTTTCAAAGCCGTCCAGACCGACGGAAGCATAATAATTGGCAAAATCCAGATAAAGATAAGCGGAATAAAATTCCTTATTGATCTGATCGTTGATTAAATCGGCAATTTTTTGATCCATAAAGTTATAACTTCCTTTCCTTCGAATTGAATTTAATTTTTTATGTTAATCACAACGGTTAACTCTATATCTATTATAAGCATTTGGATACCATTTGTCCAATGCTTTACATGATGGGGCAGCGGCCAATATTTTGATATTGTTTTACAAAACCTATCAAATGGTTTTTGATTCTTTTGAAAATTTAGTTATCATAAAAACAGAAAGGGCGATGAAGATGAGATTTTTAGGAAAAGACATTTATTTGGATACGTTAGAACGGGAAGACTGTAAAAAACTTTGGCAGGATTTTGAGTATGATTTTTCCCATCCCACGCAGACCCTTCGCCTGGGACATTCTGTGGAGAAAGCGGATGACTGGTTCGAAGAAATCCAGCGTTGTCAAGGAAATTCCCATGTGCGTCTGGGGATTTTTTTAAATGACCGTACTGTGATCGGGGATGTGGCCCTTCAGGATATTGACTGGATCAATAAAAGCTGTTCGGTGGGAATTGGCATTCAGAAGCTGCAGTATCAGGGAAAGGGATATGGCACACAAGCAATTGCGTTGATACTCCAATATGGATTTTCCTTTCTGGGCATGGAGCGGATTACCGCAAATACGCTGGAATGCAATGTGGGAGCGCAGAAAGCGTTGGAACGCTGCGGCTTTCTGCTGGAAGGGAGACTGAGAAAGGAAGAATATGTCAACGGAAAGAAAATGGACAAACTGTGTTACGGTATCTTAAAAGAGGAATATTCGAAAGAGGACAAAGGATAGGATTGTTTGGCATGTTCCTCAAAAGGAAACTTGGGCCTATTGAGAAGGGGCATTGTTTTTGTTTTCAAACCGGTAACACATTTTTCTGGGAATATGGTAATATATATTTACAGATCCGCCCTTGTGCGCAGACAGCCGTTGTGTTGTTGCGTTTTAAGCTGCGGTTATCCCTGTTAGATGAAGTTTGGGAAATGAAGAATGGGAGGAATCGGGATGGCGTTACATCCAATTGAACTGAGTGAGCTGAAGTTTAACCCTTTTGATAAAATCGGAAAAGAGTGGTATTTGATTACCGCCGGAAATCTGGAACATTATAATACCATGACGGCGAGTTGGGGAACAATGGGGATTTTTTGGGGAAAACCTGTCGTAAATTCTTTTATTCGTCCTCAGCGGTATACCCTGGAATTTGTAGAACAGAATGATTTCTTCACCATTTCTTTCTACGGCGAAGAATACCGCAAAGCGTTGCAATACTGCGGATCTCATTCCGGACGGGATGTGGATAAGGCAAAAGAATGCGGCCTGACGCCTGTGGCGCTTGATTCTACAGTCGCGTTTGAAGAAGCTTCTTTGGTATTGGTCTGCAAAAAGCTGTATGTTTATGATTTAAAGCCGGAAGAGATGATTGATAAAAGCATTGATCAATGGTATCCGGAAAAAGATTATCATCGCTGTTTCTTTGCGGAAATTGTAAAGGCCTACCAGAAGTAGCGATTTGCGGATAAAACGGTATAAATAGGAGAGGGGGAGTTTTTCCGTGAAAGAACTTCCTCTTTTTTATTAACAGATTTTTGTGGAAAACTCAGGAGGAAAAAATGGAACAACCGATTGCGCGGAATAAAAGCAGGCTACTGCCGGAAGATTTTTTGGAAGGCTTTCAGGCGATTCGTTCCAGCAGATGGAAATGGCTGGTTTGTTTCGTGGCGGCAGCCATGATTGTCGCTTCGCTGTTGCTTTATTATTATCAAGGACTTTTGGAGTCACACAGCTTTTGGCCGCTTTTTGGTATTGCGGCAGGAGCTTTGATTCTTTTAGGAGATTTCGTTTTTTATCCCCGGATTGCCGGAAGAATGTGGTTTACAAAGGCCCAGGAGCGTTTTGGCCAAAGAAAAGGAGAAGAACTATTGCTGAGTTTTTTTGTTTGGCAGGATCGGATAGAACTATCGGCGAAGCATGCCAAAACAGTTTCCTGTTATTTTCGGGATCTCAAAGGGGTGGCTCAGACAGGGGATCTTTTGGTTTTTCTTTTCTCCGGCAATCTTCCTGTTGTCATGCTGAGCGATTCCTTTTTGGAGGGAAATGCGGCATTGGTGTTGGATACAGTAGAAAAGGGGTGATTTTAGGAGAATCCGGAGTGCCTGAAATATTGCTCCTCATTATAAATAGAAATGATTGAGAGCGTGTACGGCTGGAAAGAATTTGACAAGATACGGGAAAATTTGTATGATACAATTATGAGAAGACAATTTGGAGCAGAACAAATTGCCTTCTCATATATTGAATTTTTTACAAAAGGAAAGGAAAGAACTATGAAGAAGGTAGTATCAATTTTATTGACGCTCTGCTTGGCAATGGGGACGATGTTTCTTTTAACTTCCTGCGGGAAATTTGACACCGTAAAAGAATGGGTAGAATCAGAGGACGTGCAGAAGGAGCTGAATGATACGATAGCCGATCTGGATGACTCTAGCATGAAAATGGAAGTGCTGGGGGAGGACGATAAGCTGATTTATTCCTACACGTTTTTGGAAGAAGTTCCGGATGGAATCGCAGAACAGCTGGAAAGTGCCTTGAACGAACAGGCTTCTACTTTTGAGGAGGTGGCCGCTTCGTTGAAAGAAGAGGTAGATGTAGAAAATCCGATCGTGGTAGTGGAGTATCTTAACAGTGATGGATCTGAAATTTGTTCTCAGGAATTTACTGCTGAATAATTGTCTTTGCAGTACCTTCGGGAGTTTTCCCGAAGGTACTTTTTATGTTTTTCAGAGACAGTTTCGCCTGCAAAGAGGCAGAAGAGCCATTCATGAAATACAGCTTTTTTTATCACAAATTTATCACTGAATTTGTAAGTATTTTCTATGTTTAGAAATAGTTGAAGAAAAAGATTTGAATAATATATCCAATTGTTTTCCGAAAAATATATTGACTTCACCTATCCTGTCAGGTAAAATAAAGATAAGGCTCCGAAAGTAAATGGAAAATTTTTTGAAATTTTTGCTTCATGAATTTGATGTAGAAAAGAGGGTCAATTATGATGAAAAAAATCATTTCTGTTCTTTTGACGCTTGTCCTGTGTATCAGCATGGTATTGGGGATGACCTCCTGCGGTGATAAGGATACCGGTGGTGATAATTCGTCTGAAGTATCCAAAACCCAGATTGAAGATTCCCAGGATGAATCGGAAGCAGAAAGCACTCCGGAAGAATCTTCTGAAGCTGACAGCGGACAGACGGCATTGGGGAAATATGCGTCTATTAAAGAGTATGTGGAATCTGACGAGGTACAGTCTGAGCTAGAATCTATGCTTTCTGGTATGGATACCTCTACAATGAGTATGGAGGTATACGGAGAGGACAATAAGTTGGTATATTCTTATACCTACCTGGTTGACCTTTCTGCTTTGGGAGATATTGCCTCTACTTTAGATGCCGCTTTGGAAGAGCAGGCCTCTGTTTTTGAGTCTGTAGCCTCCTCTCTGAAGCTAGCGGTAGATGTAGAAAATCCAGTAGTGGTAGTGGAATATTTGGACAAAGACGGCAATGTAATTGTTTCAAAAGAATTTTCTGCTAACTAAAGAGAAACAATCTATAGAAGAAAAGAAGAAAGTTTTTGGACTTTGATCTATCGGAGTCATTTCCATCGGCGGGCATTTGCCCGCCGATATTTTGTTTTTGATGGAGAGATAGAGGTGTTCAGAATGATGCTTTGAAATCGTAAACAGAAATTTATAGTTCTATTTTAAAATGATTTTCCCTATACCTTCCTTTCGGAGAAAGGAAAAAGCTATGCGGGGAGCTGCCCCGCACGCGGCCTACTTTGATCAGCGTCAACGTAGGCAAAACGCTTCACTCAAACGCCGTGAGGGCTTGGAGTGGGTCTTAAAAGTTGGCTCCTAACAGAGTACAAGGAAAAATATTTGTTTCTGCTAAAACATCTGTCAGCACGAGCGATAGACTAAATTTTTTCTTCTAATATTGATAGAAGAATACTTCATAGATCCATACAGCCTCCCCGGCGAGGGGCACGTTTTTGCTTCCTTTTGACGTGGGTCAAAAGGAAGTCGGGGTGCCGGGGTGAAACGCCCGGCAAACTAATTGATAAAACAAATTTTGTTCTATCATAAAGGTTGTGGGGCCGGCACCCCCCCACATAAAAAGGTAAATTTCTGTTTATACAGTTCCACATTCTTAAGGAGCAGTTTTAAATTTTTTTAAAAACTGGAGAAAGGATCAAGTATATTCTTGACAATCTGCAAGAATATGCAGAAGGTATACATGAATTATACAGCGTTTGAAGCTTTGTTTACTGCAATTTGACTTAAAGATTATAAAAATAGAAATTGATTTTGGAAGAATTGATAAATATGCGAAAAATGTGAATAAATATGCAAAATACTCTTGATTTTTTTGTATACTCATGTATAATATACATTGTAGCTGGTAGACGGCAATCAAGACGAAGTTATTTTACAAAACTCAGAAATAGATAAAATTGGAGGAAAAGAAAATGGCAAAGTACAATAAAGTAGTGTTGGCTTATTCTGGAGGATTAGACACCTCTATCATCATTCCGTGGCTGAAGGAAAATTATGGATGCGAAGTCATCTGCGTCGCAGGGAACGTAGGACAGGACGCGGAATTGGAAGGCCTGGAAGAACGCGCTTTGAAAACCGGCGCTTCTAAGCTTTATATTGAAGATATCCAGGAAGAATTCATCAATGATTTTGTTTTCCCGACGGTAAAGGCTGGGGCAAAATATGAAAACTATCTCCTGGGCACCTCCTTTGCAAGACCTCCGATTGCAAAGCGGATTGTAGAAATCGCGAAAAAAGAGGGGGCAGACGCCATCTGTCACGGCTGTACCGGGAAAGGGAACGATCAGGTGCGTTTTGAACTGACCATCAAAGCATTTGCGCCGGATATGCCGATCATCGCTCCTTGGCGGATCTGGGATATCAAATCCCGTGATGAGGAGATCGACTATGCTCAGGCCCACAACGTTCCGATTAAACTGACTCGTGAGACCAACTATTCCAAGGATATGAATATGTGGCATTTGTCTCATGAAGGACTGGATCTGGAAGATCCGGCCAATGAGCCGCAGTACAACAAGCCGGGCTTTTTGGAACTGGGTGTTTCTCCGGAACAGGCTCCCGATCAACCAACTTATATCACCCTCAGTTTTGAAAAGGGGATTCCGGTTGCCTTAAACGGGGAAAAGATGGACGGCGTTTCCTTGGTCAAAGCGCTGAACAAACTGGGCGGCGAAAACGGGATCGGGCTGCTGGATATTGTGGAAAACCGTCTGGTAGGAATGAAATCCCGGGGTGTGTATGAAACTCCCGGCGGTACCATCCTTTACCATGCTCACGAAGTACTGGAAACCATCTGCTTGGATAAGATGACCCAGCACTATAAGCAGAAACTGGCGCTGGAATTTGCGGATCTGGTTTATAACGGTCAGTGGTATACTCCTTTGCGGGAAGCGATGTCCGCGTTTGTGGATAAAACACAGGAAACCGTTACCGGCGAAGTAAAACTGAAACTCTATAAGGGCAACATCATCAATGCGGGCGTCACCTCTCCTTATACGCTCTACAGCGAAGAAGTCGCAACCTTTGACGAAGATGAAGTATACGACCAGAAGGATGCGCAGGGCTTTATTAACCTCTTTGGTCTGCCGATCAAGGTAAAAGCGCAGCTGGACGCAAAACGGAATCAGAAATAATTTAGACAGGCACTGTGGGGCAGGCAAGGCTGTCTGCCCTGCGTCTGTCAAAAGAGTGGGCGGCAGGACCGTCCGCTGTGCCTGAAAGTATTAGATGGATTAAAATGTTAACAAAACCGGTGGCAAAAACAACGGTTTTGTTTTCTTCATTCAAGTAGAAATCTTGACTTAGACCTATAGGAAAAGACTATTGTTGAAATATACCGGAAAGAGGGATTGCTGTGGCGAAAATGTGGGCCGGACGGTTTAAGAAGGAAGTAGATGAAAAAGTAAATGATTTTAACAGCTCCATTTCTTTTGACTGCGTGATGTATGAACAGGATATCAAAGGAAGTATCGCCCATGCGACCATGCTGGGAAAACAGGGGATTATTCCCCTGGAAGAATCCGAACTGATTGTGGAAGGCCTAATGGGGATTTTAGAGGATCTTCATTCCGGAAAGCTCGACTTTGACATGACTGCGGAGGACATCCACATGTTTATCGAAGCGGAGCTCACCGCTCGTTTGGGGGCGGCGGGAAAGCGGCTCCATACCGCCAGAAGCAGAAACGATCAGGTGGCTTTGGATATCCGGATGTATTTAAAGGATCAAACGAAAGAGATCACTGCATTGGTAAAGGAGCTTTGTGAGACTCTCTGCGATTTGGCCTCTGAGCACACCGAGACGGTCATGCCGGGATATACCCATTTGCAGCGGGCTCAGCCAGTGACCTTCGCCCATCATTTGATGGCTTATGTCCAGATGTTTTTAAGGGATATCGGAAGGCTTGAGGACACCTATAAGCGGATGAACATCATGCCTTTGGGAAGCGGGGCACTAGCTTCCACAACCTATCCCATCGACCGGGTGATGGTGTCTGAACTGTTGGGCTTTACCGAACCGACCCAGAACAGCCTGGACGGTGTTTCCGACCGGGATTTCTGCATTGAGCTGGCTTCTGCTATCGCTACCTTGATGATGCATCTGTCCAGATTTTCGGAAGAAATCATTCTGTGGTGTTCCTGGGAATTCAAATTTATCGAATTGGACGACGCTTATTCTACTGGTTCCAGCATCATGCCCCAGAAGAAGAATCCGGATATTACGGAACTGATCCGCGGGAAAACCGGACGGACAATTGGAAATCTCACTACCTTGCTGACAATGATGAAGGGGCTTCCTTTAGCCTATAATAAGGATATGCAGGAAGACAAAGAGGCCATTTTTGATTCAGTGAATACGGCAAAACTCTGTATCAGCACCTTTATCCCCATGCTGCGAACCATGCGGGTATTGAAGGACAATATGAGAAAGGCCGCCGCCAAGGGCTTTATCAACGCCACTGACTGCGCCGATTATTTGGTGAAAAAGGGGATGCCTTTCCGGGACGCTTATAAAATTACCGGAGGCTTGGTGGCATACTGTATCGATCAGGACAAAACCCTGGAGACGCTGTCTTTAGAGGAGTACCAAAAGGCCTCTGAGCTTTTCTCAGAGGATGTGTTTACGGCCATCAGTCTGGATACCTGCGTCAAGGGCAGAAATGTTCTGGGCGGACCTGCTCCCCAGATGGTGAAAGAGCAGATAACTATTGCAAGAGAATGGTTAGATGAAGTAAAATAGTAGTTAAGAATAAATCGGAAAAGAGGACTGTACCATGAATAAAATCAAAGTAGGGATCATCGGAGCTACCGGTTACGCCGGCGTGGAGCTGATCCGTATTTTATTAGGGCATCCCAATGTAGAGCTTGCGGCTATCAGCTCCGTCAGTTTCGAGGGAAAGACGATCAGCGAAGTATACCCCAATCTGACGGAAATCTGCGAGATGGTTCTGGGCAATGAAGATGAAGTGATTGAAAAGTCGGATCTGATTTTCGCTTCCCTTCCGCATGGACTCTGCGAAGCGCTGGCACTGAAAGCGGATCAGAAGGGCAAAAAATTTATCGATTTGGGGGCGGATTTCCGCTTAGCAAAAGAAGAGGATTATGAAGAATGGTATGGGCTCCATTACAACGAAAAGGAGCTTCACGGAAAGTCTTGTTACTGCATCCCAGAGCTTCATAGAGACAGAGTGAAAGAGGGAATCTCGATTATTGGAAATCCGGGTTGTTATCCTACAAGCATTGCTTTGGGATTAGCACCCCTTCTCAAAAGCGGTATGGTAGATTTGAATTCTATTATTATCGATTCCAAATCCGGCGTGACCGGAGCGGGAAGAGGGCTTACCCAGACCAGCCATTATCCGGAGTGCAACGAGGCCTTTTCCCCTTATAAGGTGGCGGCGCACCGCCATACGCCGGAGATTGAGCAGACGGCTTCTGAACTCTCCGGGCAGGATGTGAAGGTGACCTTTGTACCTCATCTGCTTCCCCTCAACCGCGGGATTATTTCCACTATTTATGTGACGTTAAACACGCAGGTACAGGACAATGCGGTTTACTATCTCTATCAGAAATTTTATGAGAAGGAAAAATTTGTCCGGGTCTTGAAACCGGGACAAACGGCTAATCTCAAAAACGTAAAATATTCCAACTACTGTGACATTTCCCTCCATTTGGATAAGCGCACCAACCGGGTTATCATTGTGTCAGCCATAGACAATATGGTGAAGGGGGCGGCGGGACAAGCGATTCAGAATATGAACCTGCTGTATCATCTGCCGGAGGATACCGGGCTCAATTTGGTTCCGCCTGCGTTTTAATGGGAAATTTCCTTGTATTCTAAAGGAAAATGGGTTACAATATAGAATGATTTAGATACTGCCTGGAAAAGGGCGGAGAAGAACCGGAGAATCTGCCGTTTTGGCAACTGGGGGTTCATTTATGAATATCAAATACGAAGGATTTGATTTCGTAGAAAAAGGAATTTGCGCGCCGAAAGGCTTTCAAGCCTCCGGCGTACACTGCGGAATCAGAAAAAACAAAAGTAAAAAAGATTTAGCGCTGATTTACAGTGATGTACTTTGCAACGCTGCTGCTGTATATACTTTGAATAAGGTGAAGGGCGCTCCGATTGCTGTTACAAAAGAAAATCTGAAAAACGGCAAGGCGCAGGCGGTCATCATCAACAGCGGGAACGCCAACACCTGCAACGCGGACGGGGAAGAAAAGGCCCGCATGATGTGCGTTTTGACGGCCGCGGCCTTGAAAATTGATTCGAAAGATGTCATTGTAGGCTCTACTGGCGTGATTGGACAGGTTTTGCCCATTGAACCGATTCAGGAACATATGGCTGAATTGGCTGAAGCTTTGTCCTGCGATGGGTCGGTGGACGCCGCGGACGCGATTTTGACCACCGATACGGTCAGAAAGGAACTCGCGGTAGAATTTACCTTAGGCGGGAAGACCTGCCATATCGGCGGTATTGCCAAGGGAAGTGGGATGATTCATCCCAATATGGCAACGATGCTCTGCTTTATGACCACAGATGTGGCAATTGATCAGGAACTGCTGCAGCAGACCTTGTCCGCAGTGGTAGACGAAACATTCAACATGGTCTCAATTGATGGAGACACTTCCACCAACGATACCTGCGCGATTATGGCTTCCGGCCTTGCGGGAAATCAGGAGATCGTATCCGCTGATACGGAAGAATACAAGGTGTTTGCGGATGCTCTTTATGTGATTTTGATGAATCTGTCCAGACAGATTGCCGGCGACGGGGAAGGCGCTACCAAGCTGCTGGAATGCACCGTAAACGGCGCGGTAGATTTGAAAAACGCGAAAATTGTGGCCAAAAGCGTGATTACCTCAAATCTCTTTAAATGCGCTATGTTTGGAGAAGACGCCAACTGGGGCAGGGTTCTCTGCGCCATTGGGTACAGCGAAGCGGATTTGGATATCCACGGAGTGGAAGTCATTCTCGCCTCAAAAGCCGGAAAAATCACCGTCTGTGAAAACGGAGCCGGGGTAGATTTCAGCGAAGAAAAAGCCAGCTCTATCCTGAAAGAAGACGAAATCAAAATTATTGTGAATCTCAAAGACGGAGACGCAAAAGCAGTCGCTTGGGGTTGCGATTTGACCTATGATTATGTTAAAATAAATGGAGATTACCGCACCTAAGGGTGGATAAGACTTTACGATAGATTGGAAGAGTGAAATGGAAGATATTTCTAACGCGATCCGAGCGCAGGTATTAGTTGATGCGCTTCCTTATATCCAGAAATACTACAACAAAATCATTGTGGTAAAATACGGCGGCAACGCGATGACCAGCGATGAACTGAAGCAGGCAGTTATGACCGATGTGGTTCTGCTTTCTCTGATTGGCATCAAAGTCGTTTTGGTGCATGGCGGCGGGCCGGAAATCAATGATATGCTTTCCAAAATTGGGAAAGAGGCGAAGTTTATTAACGGGCTTCGTTATA
Organism: uncultured Clostridia bacterium; assembly: GCA_944382885.1. GTDB lineage: Bacteria > Bacillota > Clostridia > Oscillospirales > Ruminococcaceae > Massiliimalia. The sequence continues at coordinate 30,862 of CALWNT010000163.1, forward strand.
CCGATCGGGAGACTGCTGAAATTGTGGAGATGGTTTTGGCAGGAAAGGTCAATAAAAGTCTGGTATCCCTGCTGCAGCGTCACGGCGGTCGTGCCATCGGTCTGTGCGGGACAGACGGCGGTATGATTTCCTGTGTGAAAAAACAGGGAAAAGTAGACCTGGGTTATGTTGGAGAGATCGTGGATGTAGATACTACTCCCATTGTTGATTGTTTGGATCGGGGATATATCCCGGTGATTTCATCTGTCGCCACAGATAAAAACGGCGAGATTTTCAATATCAATGCAGATACAGCGGCAGCTAAAATTGCCGCCGCGCTGAAAGCGGAAAATTTAATTTTGATGACGGATATCCGGGGTCTCTTACGAGACAAGGATGACGAAAGCACCTTTATTCCGGAAGTCGACATCAGTGAGGTGCCGAAACTGATCCGGCAGGGTATTATTTCCGGCGGGATGATTCCGAAAATTGAATGCTGTGTGGAATCCATCCGGCAGGGAATTGAGAAGGCTTTAATCATCGACGGAAGAATCCCACACTCCATTTTGATAGAACTGTTTTCCAAAGAAGGCATTGGTACATTGTTCCGTTCTAAATAGCTTGAAGCTTTGAAATCCACGCCTTTCCCATTGGCGTGGATTTTTTGAAAAAGCAAGGCTTCTTGTGAGAAATTCATGCTTGATAAAAACGCAAAGAGAGAATCGTTGTAGATACAAGAAAGAAGGAGTTTGAAATGAGCGATATTAAAGAACTCGACCAGCAGCATATTGTACATACTTACGGACGTTTTGACGCGGTTCTGGTAAAGGGAAAAGGCAGTACCTGCGAGGATGAAAACGGCAAAGAATATATTGATTTCACTTCCGGTATCGGAGTAAACTCTTTGGGGTTCTGCAATGACGCGTGGGTCCAGGCTGTGTGCGGACAGGCTGCTACACTGCAGCACACCAGCAATCTTTATTACACAAAACCGGATGTAATGCTGGCGCAGAAGCTGACCAATATTACTGGTTATGACAAGGTATTTTTTGCGAATTCCGGTGCGGAAGCCAACGAAGGAGCCATTAAAATCGCGAGAAAATACAGCTTTGATAAATATGGTCAGGGAAGAGAAAATATCATTACTTTGGTAAACTCATTTCATGGACGCACGGTAACCACCCTTGCCGCCACCGGACAGGAAGTGTTCCACAACTATTTCTATCCTTTTACAAAAGGGTTTGTGTATGTGGAAGCAAATAATTTGGAAGACTTAAAAGCAAAATTAGACGATACCGTCTGCGCCGTATTGTACGAGCATATTCAGGGAGAAGGCGGCGTCATGGCGTTGGATGAGGAATTTGTACAGCAGATGGCGAAACTCTGTGAGGAAAAAGACGTCCTTCTTCTTGCCGACGAGGTTCAGACTGGCGTGGGACGGACTGGATATTTTCTTGCAAGCGAGCATTACGGCATCCATCCGGATGTGGTCACCTTGGCAAAAGGCTTAGGCGGCGGGCTGCCGATTGGAGCCGTTCTCTGTAATGAAAAGACCGCTTCCGTATTAGGTGCCGGCGATCATGGTACCACCTT
>CALWNT010000164.1 GCA_944382885.1 uncultured Clostridia bacterium
TAGGAGGCAACTTTTAAGACCCGTACAGCCTCCCCGGCGAGGGGCACGTTTTGGTTCCTTTGGCGTGTACCAAAGGAACCCGTCGTGTCGGGGGCGGAACCCTGACAAGCCAAGTGATAGAACCGGCCAAGTTCTATGCGATAAATTTCTGTTTATTGAGAATTTTTATCCTTCAAACCCAAAATACCGCATGGTGTTGTTGTAGGAGATGTCCTGTACCATCTGTCCCAGAGCGGGAATGTCATTGGGATATTCGCCGTTTTCCACCCAAGTGCCGATGAGGTTGCAAAGAATCCGCCGGAAATATTCGTGGCGGGTATAGGACAAAAAGCTCCTGGAGTCGGTGAGCATTCCTACAAAATTGCCCAGCAAGGAGAGGTTTGCCAGGTCGGTGAGCTGTTTTTCCATCCCCAGTTTGTTGTCGTTGAACCACCAGGCGGAACCGTGCTGGATTTTGCCCACAGCGTCTTCGTTCTGGAAGCAGCCGATGGCGGAACCAATCAGTTCATTGTCCTTGGGATTCAGGGAATACAGAATGGTTTTCGGCAGGGTACTGTTCTGATAAAGCGCATCTAAAAAGCGGATCAGTCCCACAGAGCCGTTGTCAGGGGAGATGGTATCAAACCCGGTATCCGGGCCCAGTTTTTCAAACATCACAGTATTGGTATTCCGGGCAACGCCGTAGTGAATCTGCATCACCACGTCGAGGCGGTGGTATTCTTTGCCCAAAAACAGCAGAAGGGCTGTCTGGTATTGATCCGCTTCCAACTGGGTGGGAATCTCACCGGAAAGGCGCTTTTGGAAAATCCGTTCAATTTCTTCCGCGGAAGCTGGTTCGCACACCACCCGGTCTACGCCGTGGTCGGAAGCCTTGCATCCCATTGAGACAAAAAATTCCAGACGGTTCTTGAGTGCTTCGCAGAGTTCTGAGAAGCTGTTGATTGGCATTCCTGCGGCTTTCGAGAGGGTCTGAATATAATCGGTGAAATCTGGCTTTCGAATATTCACCGCCTTGTCCGGACGGTATGCCGGATAGACTTTTACTTTGCAGGAGGGATCATCTTTGATCTGCTGATGGTAAATTAAGCTGTCCGCCGGGTCGTCGGTGGTGCAGATCACCTTGACATTGGAGTTGTCGATGATTCCCCGCACACTTAATTTCGGAGTCTGAAGCTTTTGGTTACAGGTTTCCCATATTTCATCTGCGGTTTGTTCATTTAACGGAGTATCGATGCCGAAGTAACGCTTTAACTCCAGATGAGTCCAGTGATAAAGGGGATTGCCGATGGCCTTGGGTAAGGTAGCGGCCCAGGCTTTGAATTTTTCGTAATCGCTGGTTTCGGTTCCGGTTACATATTTTTCCGGATAACCGTTTGCCCGTACCACTCGCCATTTGTAGTGGTCTCCGCCCAGCCATACTTCTGTGATGTTCTCAAACTGCTTGTTCTGAGCGATCTCCGCCGGATTGATGTGGCAGTGATAGTCTACAATGGGCATTTTTTCTGCGTAGTCATGATAAAGAGTCTTTGCGGTTTCATTCGAGAGGAGGAAATCCTCGTCCATAAATGGTTTCATAAAAACACTCCTTTAGAAATACTGATTTATGGAATCTGCCAGTTAAAGTTTTTTGGTTAGATAGAGACTGATCGTATCTTTCACTTCAATTCGATTATCGTGCCTCAGGATAGCTTCTCTGATTCCGCCAAAGAATTTAGAGCGATACGGCTCGTCTATCTCGATATGGGTGCAATGAGTTCCCAGATATTCGATATATTCGTCGGCGGTAAATTTCCGGCTGCTGTGGAATTCCTGCTTTTCCACATCGGTAAAGCCATAGCTGGGGGCATTCAGATAGTCAAATTTTTGAGTATAGGGCCTTTTCGGGCGGAAATAGCTGCTGTAGACTTCTTGAATTTCCTGATACAAAGCTTCATTGGGAGTTTGGTAATCGTCGTGATTGTACATCATAGCAAGAGTACCGCCCGATTTGAGCAGATCATAGGTCTTTTGATAAGCGATTTCCTCCGGAATCCACTGGATGGTAGCGGCGGAAAATACCACGTCAAATTTTTGATTGCCAAAGTCATGGGTAATAAAATCATCGTTTACCAAATGAAAGTTGGGGTAATCTTTAAATTTTTCGGTTGTAAAAGCCGCCAGATGTTCCCCGAGTTCGATGGCCAGATAATCGCAGCCGGTGTCTAAAAGAGGCTTAGTAGCCTGCCCTGTCCCAGGGCCGATCTCTAACAGGGATTTGTGTTCGTCCAATCCGGTACGGTTTTTCAGGTGCGCAAAAGCTTCTTCACAATACTGAGGCCGCCAGCGATCGAATTTTTCCGGTATCGTGTCAAAAATTTTTCGGAATTCCATTGAAAAGACCTCCTCTTAATCAGGTGTTAAAACAGGTGAGTTCACTTCTCCAGGATGAAAGCTTTCCCGTTCTATGAGCTTGGCGTTATAACTGATTTTTTGAGGTACGGTATAGTCCTCGAAAATCTGGGATAAAATCTGTACCGAAGTCGTACAAAGGGATAGAAGCATATTGTCGATACTGCTCAGGGTAGGCGTAGAGCACTCCGCTAAGACAGAATTGTTGATGCCCACGACCGGGATCTTTTTTCCCTTGAGCGCTTTCAGTGCGCCGATGGCCAAAAGGTCTTCGGACGCCATGACTCCGTCAAAAGGGAAACGCCCTTCTTCATCCCTGCTTTCCAACACGATTTGAGTCACCGATTCCAGATTTTTAGGCACTTTCTGGATAATCTGCTGTTCATAGGGAATCCCAAAGGCTCCACAGGCGTCCTGATAACCCATAAGCTTTTTCATTCCACTGTAAGTCTGGGTGTCATAAAGGTAAAGGATTTTTCTGCATCCACCCGAAAGCATAGAGGATACCGTCTGAAATACCGCCTTATATTCGTCGCAGAGGATACAATAGGTGTTGGGCAGTTCGATCAGCCCATTGATAATGATGACGGGCACTTTTTTAGCCGCTGCCTCAATATGGCTGTGGTCGAATTGCTCCTGAAAAGCGGAACCCACCAGAATAATAGCGTCTACACGCTTGCTCAGAAGAAGCTCGATGGATTTTTTCTTGCTTTTCATTTCACTTCCTGTACAGCACAAAATAGCATGGTAACCTTCCCGGCGGAGATTATTTTCAATAATAGAAACCGCCTGGGCATAGAAAATGTCGGAAACGTCTGTACAGAGCACGCCGATCATTTTCATGGAGTTAAGTCCCAGCCCTCTGGCGAAGACATTGGGAGTATAGTTGGATTCCTTCATCACGGCTTCTACCCGCTCCCGGGTCTTTTGACTGACGTTTGGGCTGTGGTTGAGCACTCTGGAAACCGTTGCGATGGAAACTCCGGCGCGCTTTGCAATGTCGTAGATATTCAACCAGTTACCTCCTTTCTGGATATGTAAGTGCTTACAAATCATTATAGCGAAAAGAAAGGGGAAAATCAAGGGATACGCTTGACTTTTTGCCGGTAATTTCCTATAGTTTATGTAAGAGCTTACAAGATATGAGGGAGAGTTATAATGGATTTGTTATCAGTGAAAAAAGCACCCCGTCCGGTTAAAGTCGTTCAATATGGGGAAGGGAATTTTCTGCGTGCGTTTGCCGATGAAATGATTGATATTGCTAACGAAAAAGGTGTTTTTGACGGCGGGATTGTGATAGTGAAGCCTCGTCCGGTTTTTGGCCAAGACAAGACCGATGCTTTTCGGACGCAAAACTGCAATTATACCGTTCTGCTCCGGGGGAACCGTCAGGGGAAAACGGTAGAGGAAGAAAGAATCATTACTTCAGTACAGGACATTTACAGAAGTACCGAGGATTATGAGGCCTACCGTGCACTGGCGGGACTGGATTCCCTCCGGGTGATCATTTCCAACACGACAGAGGCCGGTATTTCTTATGAACCGGGGGACCGGCTGGAAGATTGTCCGCCCAAATCCTTTCCTGGGAAACTGACAAAATTTTTGTATGAACGGTATCAGAGTGTGGGAGGCGACAGGCAGAAGGGCGTTTTGATCCTTCCCACGGAACTGATTGAGCAAAACGGAAAAAAGCTTTACGAATATGTGAAGCGCTATATAGAAAGCTGGGGCCTTTCCGAAGAATTTTTATCCTGGCTGGAAGAAAGCTGTATTTTCTGCAATACTCTGGTGGATCGAATCGTCAGCGGCTATCCCAAAGAGGAAGGGAAAGCGCTGGCAAAAAGGCTCGGCTATGACGATCCTTTCCTGACAGTAGGGGAACCGTTCGCCTTGTGGGTCATCGAAAGCGAAAAGGAAACACTTTCCAAGGTGCGCGCTCTGTTCCCGTTGGATCAGGCGGGACTGCCGGTGGTCTTTACCGATTCTCTCAAGGCCTATCAGGAACAAAAGGTGCGGGTATTAAACGGCGCTCATACCTCGATGGTGCTGGGAGCGTTTCTTACGGGCAAAAATACCGTACGGGAATGCATGGAGGAAGACTGGATCAGGGAGTATCTCAAGAGGGTGTTCCTGGAAGTGATCCCCTATGTTCCCCAAAAGAAAGAGCAGGTGGAACAGTTTGCCCGGGAAGTGATCGAACGGTTTGAAAATCCCTTTTTACAGCACCAGCTGCTTTCCATCGCGCTGAACTCGGTATCAAAATGGAAAGCGAGAATTCTGCCTTCCTTGCAGGACTATGTAAAGGACAAGAGGAAACTTCCGGACTGTTTGACCTTTTCCTTTGCTGCTTTGGCGGCCTTTTATACTCCCGTCTTGGAAAAAGACGGCCGGCTGTTCGGTATTCGGGACGGAGAACCTTATGAAATCTCAGATACCGGCGAGGTCATCGACTGGCTTCGGGATTATCTTTCACCAGAGAAGAAGGAAAGCTTTTTAAAAGATTTTGCGGAACATACGGCGTTTTGGGGAGAAGATCTCAATGCTTATGAGGGATTTGTCTCTAAAGCAGGACGGTACTATAAAACGGTTCTCCAAAACGGTGCGAAAAGTGTCATGGAACAGGTGAGGAAAGACTAGATTTCCGGTTACGGAAAATATCAGAAAATAACGATTGATTTCAAAGAAAGGAACCTTTTCCGGAAACGGGTCTCCGTCCGGAAAATTAGTGAAACACATGAAAAGACAAAGCATTGTGATACAGCCTGAAGACTCAGTGGCTGTTCTGCTGGAACAGGGCGAATCGGGGGATTGGATAAGTGTTGGGGAAAAGCAGATTTTCCTTAGGAAAGCGGTATCTCAAGGACATAAGGTGTGTATCGCACCTGTTTCAACAGGGGAAGATGTCATCAAATACGGGTATTCGATTGGAAAAGCAACGAAGAAAATCGAAGAAGGGGATTGGGTACACACCCACAATCTCAAAAGCGGATTGAGAGAAAAAGAGGAATATGCCTTTTGCCCGATAGCGGCTCCGGCTCTTTCCCACGCATATCAGGGAAGAACCTTTTTGGGGTATCCCAGAAAATCAGGGCGTCCGGGGATACGAAATGAATTGTGGATCATCCCTACAGTGGGATGTGTCAATACCATTGCACAGGGGCTGGCCGCAAAAATGCAGTATCTGGTGGGTCCCGGAATTGATGGAGTATATGCCTTCCCGCATCCTTATGGGTGCTCTCAGTTAGGGGAAGACCATGAAAATACCCGGCAAATTCTGGCCTCCCTCTCTAGCCACCCCAATGCGGGGGGAGTGCTGATTCTGGGACTCGGATGTGAAAATAACACAATGGAAAGCTTTCAGAAGCTGCTGCCGGAGAATCGGGAACGGATGCGTTTTCTCGTCTGTCAGGATTGTGAGGACGAATGGGCGGCGGCAGAGGCTCTTCTGCTCGAATTGGCAGAAGCTATGAAAAAGGAACAGCGCCGCCCATGTCCCTTAAGCGAATTGGTGATCGGACTGAAATGCGGCGGATCAGACGGATTTTCCGGCATCACCGGAAATCCCCTGGTGGGAAGACTTTCCGACCTGCTGATTGGTGCGGGAGGAAGCGGTATTCTCACCGAAGTGCCGGAGATGTTCGGCGCGGAACGACTTCTTATGAACCGCTGCCGGGATCAAAGCCTGTTTGAGAAACTGGTTGATTTGATTCAGTCCTTTAAAGACTACTATACTGCTCACGGACAGAATGTGTATGAAAACCCCTCTCCAGGGAATAAGGCCGGAGGGATTACGACTCTGGAGGAAAAATCTCTCGGATGTGTGCAGAAAGGCGGGACAGCTCCGGTTAGCGAGGTGCTGAATTATGGACATCCTGTTTCCTGTAAAGGACTTAGCGTACTTCAAGGGCCGGGCAACGACTTGGTGGCAGTGACTGCTCTAGCGGCCTCCGGCGCGCAGATGATCCTCTTTACGACAGGGAGGGGCACGCCTTTAGGCTCTCCGGTTCCTGTGGTGAAGATTTCGACCCACACGGAATTAAAGAAAAAGAAGCCTGGCTGGATTGATTTTGACGCAGGGAAGCTTTTAAGGGGCGTTTCGATGGAAGTGCTGGCAAACGAGGGGATGGAGTATCTCATCAGGGTGGCTTCTGGTGAAAGAACCTGTTCGGAAAAAGGAATTGTACGGGATTTTTCGATTTTCAAAACCGGCGTGACCTTGTAGCATGCAAGGGTGTTGTCCGGAAATATGCGGTAAAAAGGGAGTATTTCGCTTTGGGGATTTCAGCGGGATACTTCCTTTTTCTGATTTTTGATAGAGGGGGTTGGTAAATAGAAATTTATTGTTCTATTTTAACACAACTTTTTCCTATCACTTT
>CALWNT010000165.1 GCA_944382885.1 uncultured Clostridia bacterium
TTCGGTCTGTTCTTCAATCGTAATCGCTTCCATCTGTCCATTTTCAGGATTCAGAGCGATCTGCCCGGAGGTAAACACCATCCCGTTGTGTACCACAGCCTGAGAATATGGCCCGATTGCTTCCGGAGCCTTGTTGGTATGTACTGTTTTTGCCATCATTAACATCCTTTCTCTATTTACTTTACTTGGAAATTTTAAAGCCCGCCTGTGTCAGCGCGTCTTTAATCTCCTGAATATGTTCGTGATCCCTGGTCTCCAACACAATGCGCAGATAACAGGCGTTGATGTCGCTGCCCTCGCTGGCGCGGTCATGGTGGATCGATACCACATTGCCGCCCAATTTGGCGATGATGCTGGACACGCCTTCTAACTGTCCCGGTTTATCCAAAAGCTCGATATTAAGATCAGCAGAGCGTCCCGCTTTCAGCAAGCCACGGTTGATGATCCTGGAGAGAATGGTTACGTCGATATTTCCTCCGGAAACCAGACAAACTACCTTTTTTTTTTTTTTTTGAAGTTTGTTAAATAACGCCGCCGCGACAGAAACTGCTCCTGCCCCTTCTGCGACCAGCTTCTGCTGTTCGATCAAAGTCAGGATTGCGGTAGAGATCTCATCGTCGGTGACGGTGACGATTTCATCCACATATTTGCTGCACAGATCAAAGGTATTGTCTCCCGGCTCTTTTACCGCAATCCCGTCGGCGATGGTGGAGACCTCATTCAGCACTTCGATTTGATGATGCTGAACGGAATTATACATGCTCGGTGCTCCGGCCGCCTGTACCCCATATACCTTAATGCTGGGATTTAAAGATTTAATGGCAAAAGCCACGCCGGAAATCAATCCGCCTCCGCCGATTGGCACAATTACCGCATCCATATCCGGAAGCTGTTCTAATAATTCTAAACCAATGGTTCCCTGTCCGGCAATAACATCTTCATCGTTAAAAGGATGGATAAAAGTATACCCCTTTTCTTCTTTCAGTTCCAGCGCCTTCTGATAAGCGTCATCATATACGCCTTTCACCAGACAGACATCGGCGCCATATCGTTTGGTTGCCTCCACTTTAGAAATCGGCGCGCCGTCCGGCAGGCAGATTAAAGATTTGATACCGTTTTTCGTTGCGGCAAGAGCAACCCCCTGAGCGTGATTTCCCGCAGAGCAGGCGATTACTCCTTTGGCCTTTTCCTCTTCACTCAACTGAGAAATCCTATAGTATGCGCCCCGCACCTTAAAAGAACCGGTTACCTGAAGGTTTTCCGTCTTTAAATAAACCTGACAGTCCGGATTGATATTCGGCGCATAAATTAGATCCGTAGGACGAATCACATTTTTCAGCACATAAGAAGCATGATAAACCTTATCCAGTGTCAACATAACAGCTACCCCTTTTTCAAATTCATAGAACTGTCAAATCAGCAGACTGCTAAGACCAGATGATTACTTAAACAAAAAGTCTTCGCCTCTTTCAATAAGAGACGAAGACTAAACAGTTTCCGTGGTACCACTCTATTTGCTGCCAAGAAGACAGCCGCTTATTGTGCATCCAACAATGCACTCTCTGATAACGGTGAGATTCCGTACAGGCTTACTCTGTTGGGCCTGCATGCTCAAGGGTGATCGGCTTTGGTAGTTCCTGCCGCCTTCCACCAACCGGCGGCTCTCTGAAAGGACATTTCCAAGCCCTGTCCTGTCATCGCATTTCTGATTTGACTTAATTTATGAATTTATGATAACTCCTTTTGATTCGTTTGTCAAGTAAAAGTTGTCAGACAACTCAAAAATTTTTTGAGTAAATTTGTCTTTGGAGCTGCTTCTTCGGTTCGTAAAATAAGATAGAAGTGCGTGAGGACGTAAGTGAGCAACTCAAAATGGACAACCAAATGAATTGCTCGAATGAATGGCATTCGCAGGGAAGCCACAGAACAGGTAAATCGGAATTTGATTTACATCTAATGACAAAGGCAGTGAAAAAGATTATTTTTATCTATTGTTATTTTCGCTATTTTATTGCATCTTTCATTGTTTTTACATACTCTCCAATATGTTTTGGCGCTTCCTTTCCATATTTTTCAAGGATCTTTATAATAGCGGATCCTACAATTGCGCCGTCCGAGATATCGGCCATTTTCTTTACTTGCTCCGGTGTGGAAATGCCAAATCCGATCGCACAAGGGAGATCCGTATTTTCACGTATCACTTTAACAATGGAAGCCAGATCGGTTTTGATTTCATTCCTCATTCCTGTCACACCAAGGCTGGATACGATGTAAAGAAACCCTTCAGCTTCTTTGGCAATCATTGCAATGCGATTCTCTGATGTGGGCGCAATAAGCGATATTAAATCTACACCGTATTTATGACAAGTAGGTAAGAATTCTTCTTTTTCTTCAAAGGGCAGATCGGGCAGGATAAGTCCGTCAATCTCAATATCCCGACAGGTAGATATAAATTTTTCCGCACCGTAAGAAAATACAACATTACTATAGGTCATAAAGACCATTGGAATTTCTACATTTTTACGCAGTTCTTTGACAAAGGAAAAAATTTTGTCTGTAGTAATACCGCCGCTTAGCGCTCTGAGATTTGCTCCTTGAATGACAGGACCCTCTGCAGTGGGGTCGGAGAATGGAATGCCAAGCTCAATGAGGTCCGCACCATTGTCTACAGCGGCTTTGACGGCGGCAGCTGTGGTTTCTAAATCGGGATCTCCGCAGGTGATAAAGGCAATGAAAGCCTTTCCGTTTTCGAATGCTGATTTTATCTTACTCATGGATATCCTCCCCTCTATAGCGGGCAATAGCGGCACAGTCCTTGTCTCCTCTGCCGGATATGGTGATTACGATGATCTTGTTTTTCTCCATTGTTGGTGCGATCTTGATTGCGTGAGCGACAGCATGAGCTGATTCAATGGCGGGAATAATTCCTTCTGTCCGCGCAAGATATTCAAAGGCATTTACCGCTTCGTCATCCGTAACAGGCACATACTCTGCTCTGCCAATGTCATGTAGATACGCGTGTTCAGGACCGACTCCTGGATAATCCAGTCCGGCGGAAATAGAGTAGACAGGAGCAATTTGACCATCCTTGTCCTGACAGAAATAGGATTTCATCCCATGGAAGATTCCCACTCTGCCGGTGTTGACAGTAGCAGCGGTCTCAAAGGTATCAATGCCCCTGCCGGCCGCCTCGCATCCAATCAGCCGTACACTGTCATTCTTGATAAAGTGATAGAAACTGCCGATGGCGTTGGACCCTCCGCCGACACATGCGATAACCACATCGGGCAATCTGCCTTCTTTTTGGAGAATTTGCTCTTTGATTTCTTTGGAGATAACCGCCTGAAAGTCACGGACAATGGTCGGAAACGGATGGGGTCCCATGACAGAGCCGAGACAGTAGTGGGTATCGCTGATACGGGAAGTCCACTCGCGCATGGCTTCAGATACAGCATCCTTAAGCGTTGCCGTGCCTGTCTTTACGGGAATGACCTCAGCGCCAAGCAAACGCATACGGTACACATTCAGAGCTTGGCGGATAGTGTCCTCCTCACCCATATACACCACACATTCCATTCCCATCAAAGCTGCGGCGGTCGCTGTGGCAACACCATGTTGACCGGCTCCGGTTTCAGCAATCAATCTCGTCTTGCCCATCTTTTTTGCAAGAAGTGCCTGACCAAGCACATTATTGATCTTATGCGCACCTGTATGGTTTAAATCTTCACGCTTGAGATATATCTTTGCTCCGCCGAGATCTGTAGTCATTTTTTCGGCGAAGTATAACCGTGACGGCCTTCCGGCATATTCATTGAATAATTTTGTGAGTTCCCGATTAAATTCAGGATCGCTTTTATAATGATGATACGCTTCTTCCAGTTCGATAACAGCATTCATCAGCGTTTCAGGAATGTACTGACCGCCGTGAATGCCGAAACGTCCATTTGGATTTGTCATAATCGATCGTCCTTTCTTACAATGGCAACAAACGCCGCCATTTTTGTTTTATCTTTCACGCCATCAGTTTCAATGCCGGAGCTGACATCTACTGCAAAAGGCTTGAGTTGTTGAATCGCTTTTTCGATGTTGTCAAGGGATAATCCTCCGGCAAGGAAATAGGGTCTTTTGATGTTCTGTATCAGTTTCCAATCAAACATCGTTCCTGTACCTGCGCCGGAGTCAAGGAGTATATAGTCTGCTGTGCTTTGTTCAACATGCAGAACATCATTGGCGGTTTCGATGCGAAAAGCCTTGATAATTGGTTTATTGGTGCGCTGCCGCAATTGTTTGATATCGTTCTCAGTTTCATCCCCGTGAAGCTGAGCGATATCAATAATACCATCATTCAATAACTTTGCAACAGTTTCGGGCCTCTCGTTCACAAATACGCCAACTGCTTGAATACTGGGAGCAAGCAACTGTTTTAACGCTAATGCTCTTTCGTATGTAACATACCGTTTGCTTTTCGGCGCAAACACAAATCCGATATATTCCGGCAGCAGTTGATTTGCCGCTTCAATATCACAGGGACGGGAAAGACCACAGAGTTTTATTTTTGTCATACCACACCTCGCAGTTCATCGAGCTTGGCTTTTTTGTCATCTGCCCTCATAAGAGTTTCTCCGATCAGCACCGCGTCCGCGCCGATTTCTTGAAGCCTTGCAATCTCCTCAGCGCACTTCACTCCGCTTTCGGAAACAAATAGCACATCATGGGGGATCAGTCTGCTGAGTCTGTGGCTGTTGTCGGGATTTACGGAAAAATCTTTTAGATTTCGGTTGTTGACGCCGATGATGCGTGCGCCTGCTTTGAGTGCGGTTTGGATTTCGTTTTCATCGTGTACCTCCACCAATGCCGAGAGACCGAGCTGATCACAGATTTCAATGTATTCCTTGATCTGATTTTGAGTCAGAATGGAGCAGATGAGCAAGACCGCGGATGCGCCAAGTAGTTTTGATTCGTAGATCATGTATTCATCTACAGTGAAGTCTTTCCGCAGACAGGGAACGGATACAGTGGAAGCGATTTCTTTCAAGTATGTATCGCTTCCGAGAAACCATTTTGGTTCGGTCAGCACGGAAATACAGTCTGCGCCTGCCATTTCATACTCTTTTGCAATCTGCTGATAGGGGAAATCGGGTGCAATCAACCCTTTCGACGGAGAAGCCTTTTTACATTCGCAGATAAAGGAGATTCCGTTTTTTTTCAGTACGTTTTCAAAAGAAAAATTCCCTTTGTCCGCTGACAATGCTTGCAGTTTAATCTGATCAAGCGGTAATTTTTTCTTCGCCTGCTCCATACGCTCACGGGCATGTTCGGCAAGTTTATCAAGGATCGTCATATTTCTACCTCCGGCCGGTTGCTGACCTCAATCAGTTTATGCAATGTTTCAAGAGCCTTACCGGAATCAATAATTTTTGCCGCAAGAGAGATACCTTCTCTCAGACTGTCAGCCTTGCCGCCGATATAGAGTGCCGCGCCTGCGTTCATAAGAACGGCGTTTCTCTTAGGACCTCTTTCTCCGCTTAAGATAGAAATGGTAATTTTTGCATTTTGTTCGGGAGTACCGCCCATCAGCTCTTCTTTAGCGCATCGTTCAAAGCCGAACTCTTCGGGCGTGATAACCGAAGATTTGAACCAGCCGTCCCGAATTTCACAGAGCGTAGTTGGTGCACTCATCGAAATTTCGTCTAATTTATCCTGACCGTATACCACCATACCGCGTTTGATTCCAAGATTGATAAGAACCTGAGCCAGCGGTTCCACAAGATAATCGTCATATACACCCAGAAGCTGCATAGACGGCGTGCCGGGATTAGTGAGGGGACCGAGAATATTGAAGACTGTGCGGAACCCCAATTCTTTACGGATGGCTCCCACGTACTTCATAGAAGTGTGATATCTCTGCGCGAAGAAGAAGCACATACCGACCGCGTTCAGTAGTTCTATACATCTTGCAGGATGCTGATGAATGTTCACACCGAGAGCTTCAAGGCAATCTGCCGTTCCGCACTGAGAGGACGCGGCACGGTTGCCGTGCTTTGCTACTTTCATACCGCCTGCCGCGGCAACAAGAGCGGAGGTGGTGGAAATATTGAAACTGTGGGCGTTATCACCGCCTGTTCCAACGATTTCAAAGAGATCCATACCGGTTTCGACCTTGGTAGCATGTGCTCTCATTGCAGCTGCGCAGCCTGCAATTTCATCTATGGTTTCTGCTCTGGCGCTTTTTGTAGAGAGCGCCGCGAGAAAGGCGGCGTTCTGGGTGGGTGTGGTCTCGCCGCTCATAATTTCATTCATGACGGTGTATGCCTCATCATAGGTGAGATCTTCTTTGTTTACGATTTTTACAATAGCTTCTTTAATCATGGATCATATCTCCTTTATGAAGTTTCTAAGCATCTGCTTTCCGTCCGGCGTCATAATAGATTCTGGATGAAATTGTACGCCGTAGATAGGATATTCTTTGTGCTGCACCGCCATTATCTCGCCGTCTGTAGTAAGTGCGGTTACATTTAATTCTTCGGGAATGGTGGCAGCGTCCGCTGCAAGGGAATGATAACGGGCAACGGGGGCAAATTTGGGGCAGCCCCTGAACAGTGGACAAGCCGTATTAAACTTAACATTCGACTGTTTGCCGTGCATCAATTCTTTCGCGTAGGTAACGGTTGCTCCAAACGCCGCGCATATTGCCTGGTGGCCAAGGCAAACACCAAGGATCGGTTTCTTATTGATTTTCCTTACCACATCAATGATAACTCCTGCATCCTCCGGCCTTCCTGGACCCGGAGAAAGGATAATTCGGTCGGGGTTCAACTGCTGGATCTCTTTAACTGTCAATTCATCGTTGCGGATGACTTTAATATCCGGCTCGATTTCTCCGATGAATTGATAAAGGTTATAGGAAAAACTATCATAATTGTCAATTAGTAAAATCATAATTCCGCCTCCTGTGCGAGTTCCAAAGCCTTAAGCGAAGAATAGGCTTTGTTCAGGCATTCTTCAAATTCTTTTTCGGGAACGGAGTCTGCCACAATGCCGGCACCGCTTCTTACAAATACCTTGCCGTTTTTCTTATATGCAATCCGAATGGCAATGCAGGTATCCATGTTACCTGTAAAGTCGATATATCCAATAGCGCCGCCGTAAATGCCTCGCTTGTTGTTTTCAAACGCTTCAATTAACTGACAAGCTCTGATTTTGGGCGCTCCCGAAAGAGTTCCAGCAGGAAGCACCGCTTCTATGGCATCCAAAGCATCGTGATCGTCAGTGATTTCGCCACGTATCGTTGAACCAATATGCATAACGTGGGAATAATGCTCGATAGAATGCAGTTTTTCAACTTGTACCGTGCCAAATTTACTGATCTTGCCGAGATCGTTTCTGCCAAGATCGACAAGCATATTGTGTTCAGACAATTCTTTTTCATCAGCAAGGAGCTCTGCTTCGAGGGCGTTGTCTTCTTCTTCTGTTTTCCCTCTTGGCCTGGTTCCGGCAAGCGGAAAGGTATGAAGCACCCCATTCTCCAGTTTGACCAAGGTTTCAGGCGAAGCTCCCGCAACCTCCACATCAGTACCGGAAAAGTAGAACATATATGGTGAGGGATTGATGGTACGCAGTACACGGTAAGTATTGAACAAACTGCCTTCAAAAGGAGCAGACAGACGGTTGGAAAGCACGATCTGGAAAATGTCACCCTCACGGATATAGTGCTTTGCTTTCGCCACCATATCACAGAACTGTTCTTTGTCAAACAATGGTGTGACTTGGCCCAGCAATCTGCCGCCGGACTCATTTTTCTTTTCGCCATGCCGGAGAAGATCGACAAGTTGCTTCAGTTCCATGACCGCTTTGTTATAGCCGATTTCTACATCGTCAAGCGTCATATTTACCATGAGAATGATTTTCTGTCTTAAATGGTCAAAGGCGATGACTTTATCAAAAAGCATTAAATCAACATCTTTGAAGTCCTCGCTGTCTTCCGCGTCACATCTGACAGTCGGCTCGCTGTATTTGAGATAATCGTAAGAGAAATATCCAACCAGCCCTCCGGTGAAGGAAGGGAGATAATCGAAGCGGGGGCTTTTGTAATCGGCAAGAATCTGACGGAGATAGCCAGATGGATTATCTGTTTTTACCTTGAAATTACCAACCCTCATTTCGCCGTCAATACAGGTGATCTCCATCTTGGGATCAAAACCAAGGAAGGTGTACCGTCCCCAAGTCTCGTTTGCAAGGGCTGATTCCAGCATATAGCAATGAGTTGAAACATTTTTCAGTATTTTCATTGTTTCAATCGGCGTGGTGAAGTCTGACAAAATTTCACAGCTTACCGGCAGCACATGATATTTACCAGTGGCAGCGATTTTTTTGACATCACTAAGATTCGGTGAGATTGTCATAAGATTACCTCCTGTAAAAAGGAAAAACTCCTTTGGCTTATTACTGTCAAAGGAGTTATAAAACAGAAAACGCCCTTGACAGAAATACTATTATCTGTCAAGGGCGAATAATAGAAACACTATCCGCGGTGCCACCTTGATTCACGGCTGACCCGTGCACTTAGCAGGATACCAACATATCCCCGGCATTTGTACGCTTGCCTACAGCGTCGCAGAATACTTTGGGAACATCCCATTTGACTGCGCCCTCAGCGGTCCATTTGACAACTTGTTTCTTACCTGACTCTCAGCATCACAGGCTCTCTGTAAAGGCATCATTGCCGTTATCTCCGCTTCAACGGTTTGCTTTATTAAATTTTTGTTTATTATATCACTAGTATATGTGGCTGTCAAGAGGAATGCTGCAATTTTTATAATCTTTATAATTGCTGATGGATAAGATTAACGTGACCGTTGCAATTTAAAACGAACTTTTTGTAGTATAGACTTGCTTCAGATTGTCAAAATGTACCCGCATCCAAAATCGCCGCCTATATACCTGTAGATTCTTGTTAGTATTTTTGGATCTATGCAGAAACCACGCAGGGAAATGTCCATCCTGTTCATTTCGAGTCTGTGTCATTTGCCGAATTTATTTTGTTTGCTAATGCGAAGGATGTGGTGTGAAAATAGTAAACGGTGCAACCCCTTGCGGGATTACACCGTACCTAATTGAATTACCGCCTTATAGAACCTTTTCAAATATGGATAGCAATTTTTCGCTTTCCGTGATTCTTGATAACGGCGGGATTTGCCGTGGCTTTTAACTTAAAACTGCAGTTTTTTCGCGATGTAGTGCATAAGCTTATCGATGCTGATGCGTTCCTGTTCCATGGTATCGCGGTCACGAACAGTGACACAGCCGTCTTCTACAGAATCGAAATCATAGGTAATGCAGAAGGGGGTACCGATTTCATCCTGACGGCGGTAACGTTTTCCGATCGAACCGGCTTCGTCAAAGTCAATGTTAAAGTGCTTAGAAAGCATGTCGTAAACTTCCAGAGCCTTGTCGGAAAGCTTTTTGGACAGCGGCAGTACACAGGCTTTAAAAGGAGCCAGCGCCGGATGGAGATGGAGCACCACACGGGTATCCTTTTCGTCCAGCTGTTCTTCGTCATATGCGTCGCAGAGAAAGGCCAGCGCTACCCGGTCGGCGCCGAGAGAAGGCTCTACGACATACGGCACATAGCGTTCATTGGTTTCCGGATCGAAATAGTCCAGAGGCTTGCCGCTGTGATTGATGTGCTGTGTGAGGTCAAAATCGGTGCGGTCTGCGATTCCCCATAATTCACCCCAGCCGAAGGGGAAGAGGAACTCGATGTCGGTTGTTCCCTTGGAATAGTGGGACAGCTCTTCCTGCTCATGGTCACGGAGCTTGATGTTTTCTTCCTTAATTCCTAAAGACAGCAGCCAGTTTTTGCAGAAGTCTTTCCAATAAGCGAACCATTCTAAGTCGGTGCCCGGTTTGCAGAAGAATTCCAGTTCCATTTGTTCAAATTCACGGGTACGGAAGGTGAAGTTACCGGGAGTGATCTCGTTCCGGAAAGATTTTCCCACCTGCGCTACGCCAAAGGGGAGCTTTTTACGGGTGGTGCGCTGGATATTTGCGAAGTTCACAAAAATACCCTGAGCGGTTTCCGGACGAAGATAAATTTCGTTTTTCGCGTCTTCGGTAACTCCCTGATAGGTCTTGAACATCAGATTGAATTTACGGATATCGGTAAAATTGGATTTGCCGCAGTTAGGGCAGGTGATATGTTTTTCCTTGATAAAATCCATCATCTGAGCGTCAGACCAGCCTGCCGGATTTTCACCAGTCTGATCTTCGATCAGCTGGTCGGCGCGGTGACGGGTTTTACATTCCTTACAATCCATCAGAGGATCGGAGAAACCTCCCACATGACCGGAAGCAACCCATACCTGGGGATTCATCAGGAGGGCGGAGTCAAGACCTACGTTGTAACGGGATTCCTGAACAAATTTTTTCCACCAAGCCTTTTTGACATTATTCTTAAACTCTACGCCCAGCGGTCCGTAATCCCAAGTGTTGGACAAACCGCCGTAGATTTCACTGCCCGGATAAACAAAGCCTCTGCTTTTACAGAGAGCGACTACTTTTTCCATTGTTTTTTCGCTGTTTTTAAGCATAAAACATAGCCTCCAATTTATAGCTGTGTAGCAGGTTCCTTTCGGAAAACCCTATAGTTTTACTATCTTTTCTATTGTAAATCAGAAAAGGTGGAAAAGTCAAGGAAAATTCCCCTTTTTCCCGGATTTTAGCAGGTTCATGGAGAATGGGGGAAATCAGACCTTTTTCTGTGGAAAATATCAATCATAGAAAGCTGTATTCCGATTGTGATCAGCCGAAGTGTGCGTTTTCTGAAAGCCTAGTATTCGCAATTAAAATTTTTGAAATCAATGGGTGAGTATAATCTTGATATTTCTAAATGAGTAAAAAATATTGAGAAAAAATAAATATAATTTTTTATTTATGTTGACAATAACTATGCGATATATTATAATACAAAAAACAATCTTCATAAAAAGAAATAAGGAAGGAGGATTTGGGTATGACAGCGATTGTGAAGAATACAGGCCGGATTTTCCTTCTTTTTGACTTTAAGGTACACTGGTATCATTGCCGAAAAAGAAAGAGGGCATTTCTGACGCTGAATCGGAAATGCCCTCTTTTTTTGACCGAGAGCAGCTTCATCAGATTTTAACAGAACGAAATAAAAATAGTAAAAAATGATTTGGACAGATAGGAGGGGAACTCATTGAAGAAGAAAACAAAGGTAAATTCCATTGCGGACAACCTGTATTTTTTGAAAATCCTGTGGAAAATCAATCCCAAAAGAGTGATACTGACTTTTTTGGGACAGTTCTTTGAATTTGGAGAATGGGTATTCTATACTGTTGTTTTCATGAAATATTTGTTTGGAGCGGCGGAGTTCCAGCGCAGTTTTGAAGAAGCGGCGGCTTTTGTGGTTATTTCCGCTTTGGTGATTATGTGTACTTTCGGCTTCAATATTTGGATGGAACAGAGATATATTCCACGCACCAATCCGGAACTTTACCGGAAACTGAATCAAATGCTGTTCGATCAGGCGACAAACGTGGACGTGTCCTGTTATGAAGATACGGCGTTTTACGACACCTATACCAAAGCCTCGTCAGAAGCGTATACCAGGGCGTTGTCCGTCCTAACCGACACGGCGACGGTTTTTGCTTCGGCGGCGGCTTCCATTTACGTCATCGTGACCATTTTCAGCATTAACTGGATCGCGGGACTGATTTCCTTCCTGCCGGTGACCGGAAATCTCTTGTTGGGAAAGATTTTCAATCAGATTCAGTATGAGCGGACAATGGAGGGCGTCCCCTATGTTCGCCGGCAGAATTATGTCAACCGGGTGCTTTATCTGCAAAGATACGCCAAAGAGCTTCGTATGACGAAGATTTTTCACGTGTTGACGCGCACCTATGAAAAAGCCTATGAAGGATTGGTACAGACGGCGCAAAAATATTGGAAAAAATTGTTCGCATTAGGATCTGTGAAAAGCATCGTTTGCTTCCCGTTGGTATTTGAAGGGATGTGGCTGTTCGCAGCTTACAGCGCTATGGTGACAAAAACGATTCAGATCGGGGATTTTGTGGTGCTTGCCAATACAATCGTCAGTACCACCTAGATGCTGATTAGTTTTACCAACAGCCTTTCCGCGGCCTATCAAAATGGGCTTTATGCCAAGAATCTGAAAACCTTTCTGTCGTATGAGGCGAAGATCCCAGAGGATCAGGACGGTCTGCCTATACCGGAAAGGGTGGAAACCCTGGAGCTGAAAGACGTATCCTTCCGTTATCCGGAGCAGGATGGGGAAAAACAGGAAAAATACGCTCTGAAACATGTGAGCTATACCTTTTATGCCGGTAAACGGACTGCCCTTGTAGGACATAACGGCTCCGGCAAGAGCACGTTAATTAAACTGCTGATGCGGCTTTACGACCCCACCGAGGGCTGTATCCTCTTAAACGGAATTGATATTCGCAAGTTTAATCTACAGGCTTACCGTTCCCTGATTGGTACGACTTTCCAGGATTTTGAGCTCTTTTCCATGAGTGTAGTTGAAAACGTGATTTTGCAAAAGCTGGAAACGGAAGAACAGCGCGAACGGGCGATCAATGCCCTGCGTGAGAGCGGAGCGTTAGAGCAGATGGAACACCTGGAGCATGGGGTGGACACCATCCTCACCAGGGAATTCGACGATAACGGCGCGGTATTGTCCGGCGGGCAGGCACAGAAAGTGGCGGTAGCCAGAAGCTTTGCCAAGGACGCTCCCATTGTGCTGTTAGACGAACCTTCCAGCGCTCTGGACCCTGTGGCGGAGTATCAGATGTATGAGACCATTATGGAGCTTTGTGATGCGAAAAAAGTGGGGGCTGAACAGCAGAAAAAAATCGCGATTATTATTTCTCACCGGCTTTCCTCCGGGGCGATGGCGGATACCATCTGTCTGATGCAGGAGGGGGAAATGAAAGAAAAAGGCACCCATCTGGAATTGATGCAGAAGAGGGGGATTTACGCGGATATGTACTTAAAGCAGGCGGAAAGTTACCTGCAGGACGCGGCAGTTTAGGGAGGAGGAAGGAAAATGGCAAACCCCAAGGAATCCAATCAGAATATCAGTTTTAAGAGGACAATGTCCAACAACTGGTTTCTGCTGAAGATTGCCTTTCAAGAAGCGCCTTATTTTACCATACATGAGCTTTTGGGGAGAACGCAGAATGAATTGGTGGTATTTATAGAGCATGTGTATATGATCGGGTTTATTATCAACTGTATCCAGTACCAGCGTCCCTTTGCCGAGGTACTGTGGTTTATCTTGATCGTCTTTGCTATAGTCACTGTCTGGTCTATGCTGATTCCCAACTTTGTGGATGCCAAAATTAGGCCGGTGGCGACGGAAAAAATCAATAAACGGTTACGGGAAGAGCTTTACAAGAAAGCCTCCGAGATGGATTTGAAAAATTATGACGATCCGACCTATTACAACGAATTTGTCTGGGCCATGAGCGAGGCGACTCAGCGGGTGCCCAAGGTACTCTTGACCTTTTCGACCCTTTTTGGAGAGATTGCTGCTATTTTGGTGGTTGGAGGATATGTTCTTTCTCAGGACATTTTCGGCTTAGTGCTGACAGTAATTTCGGTCATCGTAATTCTGTCGATTTCCAACCTCTATAACAAGCTCAATATCCGTTTTATGGAAAAGCTGAAGCCCTTAGAGCGGAAGCGGGACTATATCAGCCGGGTGTTCTATCTACAGGATTACGCGAAAGAGCTCCGTATGAGCAAGCTCAAGCCGAAGCTTTATGAGGAGTTTCAGGAAACTTCTGATGAAATGGAACAAATTTCAGAGAAAGAAACCAGAAAACTTACGATCTGTAATTTTGTTGTGCGTTATGTCTGCAATACCTTTTTGTACGACGGGGTTTATATTATTTACCTCTTGTTCCAGACGATTGTAAAGGGTGCGTTTGGATACGGTACCATGGTGACCCTCTATAATTCCTGCAACAGCCTGAAAGGTTCGGCTCATGAGCTGTCCACCGTCCTGCCTCAGTTTTCTGAACACGGGAGATATATTGAAAAGATCCGGCAGTTTTTAGACGCCCCCTCTGAATTGAACGAGGTTCCGGAGGCCAAGAGTCCGGACGAAGCATTCCAAGAATTGACTCTTCGAAATGTTTCCTTTTCCTATTCGGATCATACCCCGGTGCTCCAGGACATCAATCTCACCATCCACAAAGGAGAGAAAATTGCTTTGGTAGGATATAACGGAGCGGGAAAAACTACGCTGGTCAAATTATTGATGCGGCTTTACGACACCACCGGCGGAGAGATTCAGTGGAACGGGACTGATATTAAGAAGCTGAACCTTTCAGAATACCGCCAGAAGTTTTCCACCCTCTTTCAGGATTATCAGCTCTTTGCGGCATCCTTGGGAGAAAATATCACCATGGATACGGTTCCGATTTCGGAGAAAAAGGCCGACCCTCTTCTGGATCAAAGCGGGTTCCGTAAAAGGTTCAACAGTTTAGAAAAAGGGTACGATACCCCAGTTACCCGGGAATTTGATGAGGAAGGCACCCTCTTTTCCGGCGGGGAGGCCCAGATGATCGGAATCTGCCGGGCGCTGTACCGCGACAGTTCGATTATCATACTGGATGAACCGTCCAGCGCGCTTGATCCCTTGAGCGAATACAATCTTAACCATACCATGATGACGTTGGATCGGGAAAAGACGGTGATCTTTATCTCTCACCGGTTATCCACCACCAAGATCGCCGACCGGATCTATATGCTGGAAAACGGGGAGATTGTGGAGCAGGGCACCCATGATGAGCTGATGGAACAGGACGGAAAATACGCGGCCATGTTCCGGCTTCAAATGGAAAAGTATCGATAAACAACAGCAGGAGCATTTTCGCTCCTGCTGTTTTCTGTAAATCGGTCAAGCTATATTTTATGGTCCTGTAAGCTCTGCATAAATTTTTTTGGAGAAATCCCATATTCCCCTTTGAAAGCCCGGTAAAAACTGGTGTAGTCCCCAAACCCGCAGGCCGCGGAAACACTGGTGGGGGATTCCCCGGAGATCATCATCTGTTTGGCGGTCAAGAGACGTTTCTGGATAATATAGCGGTACACGCTGGTGCCCACCAGCCGGCGAAACTCCCGGGACAGGTGGTATTTGCTGATAAAAAAGCGGGAAGAGAGATCATCCAGGGAAATTTCACTGGATAGGTTTTCATTGATATACCGAAGAATATCGGAGACGATTCGCTCCGACTGATCCATCGTTTTCACCACCGCTTGTTCTTTCAAAAGGTAGCGGTTTAGACGGATCAGAATCTGGGTAATTAAGCTTCGGGCAGCCAAATCTCCCCCAAACTGACGATAGGAACTTTCTTCTAAAAGCTGCTCTGTCAGGAAAGTAAACATCGCTTTGTCATCTTCCCGGGGACGGAGGAGGTTAGTGTGGTTTTTGCTTTTAACATCAAAGCACTTGGAGAGATCACTTTCTAAAGAAGACAGTTCCTCCAGATAGATACGGCTGATCCAGAGAACGATCCTTTCATACGGCGCATCCTCATTTTGAGGAAGAATATGGGGGTGGTGAAGCTCCAGGGGAGAGATCAGAAGAATATCTCCCGGCTTTAACTCGTAATTCCGGCTTTCAATCAGATAGTTTACCTCTCCGGAGATGAAGAAATAGATTTCATAGAAATCGTGGTGATGGAGGGCGATTTCTTCCAGATAAGAGTCTTTATAATGATGAATCTCATAGGTGGAGTTCATCATGGTCTGCCGTTTGCTGAAGGGCTGAATCGGGCTTTTCATCCTGTGTTCCTCCTTTTCCCGCACTATTTTTAGAATAAAGCAAGATTTGCAATGTGTCAAGCAATATCCGCATAGGATATTGTGTTTTTTTCGTGTATCATGAAAACAATGATAAAATAGTTGGGTGATTAGAGGGGAAATTATAGCTTTTCTCACAAAACACGAACAGAATTGTCAGAAGAAAAAGAAAAGGGGTGACAGGATATGAAGCTGTCGTTTCGCTGGTACGGACCGGAAGATCCGGTGAAGATCGAATATATCCGTCAGATCCCTCACATGCACAGCATTGTAACTGCGGTTTACGATGTGCCTGTAGGAGAGGTTTGGCCGGAAGAATCTATTTTAAAGCTAAAAAAACAGACAGAGGACGCCGGGCTTCATTTTGAAGTCATTGAAAGCGTACCGGTACATGAGGATATTAAACTGGGAAAACCCACCAGAGAGCGGTATATCAAAAATTATCAGGAAAATATCCGCCGGCTTGGAAAAGCGGGAGTCAAATGTATCTGCTATAATTTCATGCCGGTATTTGACTGGACCAGAACCCAGCTTGACAAAGTGCTGGAAGACGGTTCCAACGCTCTGGTTTACTACAGAGAGCAGTTGGAAGGAATGAATCCCCTTACCGGGGAATTGAGTTTGCCGGGATGGGATTCCAGCTATACCAAAGAAGGGCTGAAGGATCTGTTTGCGGAATACGAAAAGATCACCGAAGAGGACCTTTGGGAGAATCTGCGGTACTTTTTGGAGCAGGTGATTCCAGTGGCGGAGGAGATGGATGTAAATATGGCAATCCATCCGGACGATCCGCCGTGGCCGATTTTCGGGCTCCCCAGGATTATTACCTGCGAGGAAAACATCGACCGATTTTTGAAGCTGGTGGATAAAAAGCAGAACGGATTGACGCTCTGTACCGGGTCGCTGGGATGCACAAAAACCAACGATATGGTCAAGCTGACGGAGAAATACGCCGCTCAGGGACGGATCCATTTTATGCATATGCGCAACGTCAAGATTTTGGAGGACGGAAGCTTTGAAGAAAGCGCGCATCCTTCTTCCTGTGGATCGCTGGATATGGTAGCCATTATGAAGGCATTGTCCGACCATGATTTTGACGGATATCTAAGACCGGATCACGGCAGAATGATCTGGGGAGAAACCGGAAAACCGGGCTATGGGCTGTATGACCGGGCGCTGGGAGCCTCTTATCTCAACGGCGTTTGGGAGACGCTGCAAAAGCTCAAGGGCTGAGAAAATTTTTAGACAGGGGAAATGAAAGATGGTAAAATTGCCGTTAAATGTAGATTTAACTGGTAAAGTAGCAGTTGTGACCGGAGCGGGAGGCGTGCTGTGCAGCATGTTTTCCAGAGCGCTGGCCCAAAGCGGGGCGAAGGTAGCCCTGTTGGACATCAATGAAGCTGCTGCGGAAGAAGTCGCGAAAGAGCTTCAAGAGGAAGGCTTCACCGCGAAGGCATACCGCGCCGATGTGCTGAGCCGGGAGTCAATGGAATCGGTTCATGAGGAAGTGTTGAAAGACTTTGGAACCTGCGATATTTTAATCAACGGCGCCGGAGGAAATAATCCAAGAGCGACTACGGATAAGGAATATTATGAAGCAGGGGACGTAGACCGCGATCTGGTTTCCTTCTTTAATCTTGATCCGTCAGGGGTAGAATTTGTTTTTAACTTAAACTTTTTAGGAACGCTGATCCCTACCCAGGTATTTGCCAAGGATATGGTGAAGGAAGCGGGAGCGAATATCATCAATATCTCGTCCATGAACGCTTATACTCCGCTGACAAAAATCCCCGCTTATTCCGGGGCGAAAGCGGCGATCAGCAACTTTACCCAATGGCTGGCGGTACATTTTGCCAAGACCGGG
Organism: uncultured Clostridia bacterium; assembly: GCA_944382885.1. GTDB lineage: Bacteria > Bacillota > Clostridia > Oscillospirales > Ruminococcaceae > Massiliimalia. Next base: position 17,717 of record CALWNT010000165.1, read on the forward strand.
ATTCGGGTGAACGCCATTGCGCCCGGGTTCTTTGTGACCAAACAGAATGAAAAGCTTCTCTATCATGAGGACGGCACACCGACTCCAAGAACCGGAAAAATCCTGGCGACAACACCGATGGGACGGTTTGGAAAAAGCGAGGAGCTTTTAGGCGCGCTTTTGTTTTTGCTTTCCAATGACGCGGCGGGCTTTGTCACCGGCGTAGTCATTCCGGTAGATGGTGGATTCAGCGCTTATTCAGGCGTTTAATGATAAGATTCTAACAAGTGTGAAAAATGAGGTGCAGAAAGATGCAAAAAGTAAAAATGGGGATCATTGGTGTCGGAAATATGGGTACTACCCATTCCAAGAATCTGATTGCAGGCGAGGTTCCGGAAATGGAGCTGGTGGCAGTTGCCGACCGCAGAGAAGCTCGTCGGGACTGGGCGAAAGAAAATCTTCCGGAGACGGTGAAGATCTTTGAAGAAGGGGATCAGTTGATTGAAAGCGGTCTGTGCGACGCTGTTATCATTGCGGTTCCTCACTATCAGCATCCGATTTTGGCGATGAAAGCCTTTGAACATGGCCTCCATGTGATGAGCGAAAAGCCTGCGGGCGTTTACACCAAAAAAGTGCGTGAGATGAATGAAGCGGCGAAAAAGAGCGGCTTGGTATTCGGTATGATGTTCAATCAGCGGACCAACCATGTTTACCGGAAAATGCATGAAATGGTACATAACGGCGAACTGGGAGAGATCAAACGGGTCAGCTGGATTATCACCGACTGGTTCCGTACCCAGGCTTACTACGACTCCGGAAGCTGGCGGGCGACTTGGGCAGGGGAAGGCGGCGGCGTGCTTTTGCACCAGTGTCCCCATAACCATGATCTGCTTCAATAGATCTGTGGAATGCCATGCGTGGTAAAAGCACCTTGCCATGAAGGAAAGTGGCATCAG
>CALWNT010000166.1 GCA_944382885.1 uncultured Clostridia bacterium
TTCATCATAATACTGTTTGATGCTGGAAAGGGTGATCGCCAGAATCTGCGCATATTTAGCCGCCATTTCGTCTACGCCTTCTACAAATACAGCATAGTCCGGTTTAATATGCGGGCCAAATGGCTTATAGGTATAACCGTCACGAATAAAAGTGTCGTGAGAATCAGACAAATCGAGGGCAATGAATTCATTGACCATGCCGATTTTAGACAATTCACTACAGGAAATAATGGTAGCTGTTTCATCCACTACGCCAATTACCCGATTAATGGTATCTTTCATCTGATGCATTACACCCTGAAATAATCTATTTGACATAATATATCCCCTTTTCTACTTGTAATTGAACGACGCTTAAAATTTACATCCAGATATATTCATTGTAACCAAAATTCCATCTTTTTGCAAGAGACTAACTCAAAAATATGGAACAAAATGTACACTTTTTTCATCATCACAAAGAAATATCAATTTCTCTGTCAGATAAAAATATCAATTTGTAATATTTCAGGTTTATTTGTAACAAATTGTAACATATTGTCCTTTTCAAAATGTTACTATACTATGAATTTTTCTTAATTGAATTATTGCTTTTGCAAATAATCTTTTTTCTTTCTTTGAGCAGATTTAAAAAAGCCGATATTGTGAAAGGGAATTGCCTTTTGACAATCCCCTTTTCACAATAAAAAACTGCCTTGATTATCTCAAGGCAGTTTTTATCAGCAAATTCAAATTAGAACAGCATAGATTTTTCAGTTTCTTTGTCGAAGATATGAATGCTGTTAACATCGATCGCAATTTTAATGGTATCGCCCGGTTTTGCAGTAGAACGAGGAGATACTCTTGCAGTCAGGTTTACATCGCCCAGGGTCAGATACAGATAAGTTTCAGCACCCATCATTTCTGTAACATCAACGTCGCAGTCAATGATACCGGTAGAAGCTGTTGCGATAAACATTTCTTCATCATGCAGAGCTTCCGGACGAACACCCATGATAACTTCTTTGCCTACAGAAGCTTTTACGCTTGCAGTGCATTTAGATTCCGGCAGATCCAGAACATACTGTCTGTCTTCAGAACCAAACTGTAAGCCCAATTTACCGTTCTTTTCAACGATGGTAGCATCTACAAAGTTCATCTGAGGAGAACCAATGAATCCAGCAACGAATACGTTGGTTGGTTTGTTGTAAAGGTTTGCCGGAGAGTCAACCTGCTGAATGAAACCGTCTTTCATAACTACGATTCTGGTACCCATTGTCATAGCTTCTGTCTGGTCATGGGTTACGTAGATGAAAGTAGTACCTAATTTAACGTGTAATTTAGCAAGCTCGGTTCTCATCTGAGCACGCAGTTTAGCATCCAAGTTGGAAAGAGGTTCGTCAAGTAAGAATACCTGAGGTTCACGAACGATAGCACGGCCCAGCGCAACACGCTGTCTCTGACCACCGGATAACGCTTTCGGTTTTCTGTCTAACAGGTGAGAGATGTCCAGAATTCTGGCAGCTTCTTCCACGCGTCTTTTAATTTCATCTTTCGGGGTCTTTCTCAATTTCAGACCGAACGCCATGTTTTCAAATACTGTCATATGCGGATACAGAGCGTAGTTCTGGAATACCATCGCGATATCGCGGTCTTTCGGAGCAACATCGTTTACCAGTCTGTCGCCTATGTACAGTTCACCTTCGGAAATTTCTTCCAAACCGGCGATCATACGAAGAGTTGTAGATTTACCACATCCGGAAGGACCTACCAGAATGATAAATTCTTTGTCTTCGATGTCCAGATTGAAATCGGAAACAGCAACTACGTTTCCAGCGTATTTTTTGTAAATACCTTTTAAAGATAAGCTTGCCATAATATGGACCTCCTAAAAATAACTTTCAAAAAATAATTTTATTCGCTCTTATCGCTCACTTACTAAAATCATTTCTTTTTGATTTACTAATACTATACCAAAATTCCTTTTCAAAAAACAGTAGTTTATTGCCTAAAGTTTCAAAAAAGAGTTTATGTAAAATTACCAATTCCGTATCTTTTTAAAATTGGAGGAAACAGTTTTTAATTTGCTTATTCCAAAATTCTTTCTACATCTTTGTGCAATATTTCCTTGCACGCTCCGGGCTCTAAATCGGGGTCCAGAGGCAAATTTCCCATCTTTACCCGCTTGAGAGAAAGCACTTTTTCCCCTAAAGCACCGATCATCCGCTTGATTTGATGATATTTCCCTTCCCACAAAACGATCTCCACCAAGGGTTGTTCCCCTTCTTTCAGCAGTCGAATTTTAGCAGGAAGACAACGAAAACCATCCTTCAACACCAATCCATTTTCAAAGCTGTTCATCTGTTCTTCTGAAAGAGGCGCAGAGATCACGGCGTGATAGGTCTTTGCAATATGCTTTTTCGGAGACAAAATCCGATGGGCAAAATCCCCGTCGTCTGTCAGCAGAACAAATCCCGTGGTATCTTTATCCAGTCTGCCGGCCGGAAATAATCCCGGGCGAAACAATTCAGGAGGAACCAAGTCCAGAACAGTAGGCTGGCTTTGGTCATTGGTAGCGCTCACCACTCCCTGAGGTTTATTCATCATAAGATAAAGATATTTTTTATAGCCAACGCGTTTTCCATCCAGACAGACTTCATCCAGCTGGGGATCAATTTTATCCTCTCCTTTGTTTCCATTCTGTCCATTTACCGTAATCCTTCCCTGTTTCAGAAGCTCTTTTACCTCTTTTCTGGTAGCAAGATTCTGACTGGAAAAAAATTTATCCAAACGCATCTGCGGCATTTCAAATTCCTCCCGGGCTTTTTATTTTTCTCAACACGCTGCTGTCTTACTTTGTTTTCCGGTTCGCTGATTGTTCAGAGCGAATCAAGCTTCTCATCGCTTCCACAGCAGTCCGGATCGCTCGTTCCCGATCAGGAACCGGAGGAAGCTGCAAATTTCTCTTTTCTCTTTCCTGATTTCCAACAGCAAGCAATACCGTTCCGCAGCGCACCTTTAAATAAGAAGCGACAATAAATAAAGCGGCCGATTCCATCTCCGAAGCTTTACAGCCCAGCCGCAGCCATGCCTCCCATTTTCGTAACAGCTCTTCACTCACCGGCTTGCTCTGAGGTTCATGCTGTCCATAAAAAGAATCCTTGCATTCCACCACACCGATGTGATGAGGATATCCTAAACGCTCCGCAGCGGAGGTCAAAGCATAAACCAGGCCAAAATCCGCCACTGCCGGAAATTCAATCGGAGCGTATTCCCGGCTGGTACCTTCTTTTCGAATCGCCCCGGTAGCGATCACCAAATCCCCTGGCATCACCTTCAGATCCATTCCCCCGCAGGTTCCAACTCTAATAAAGGTATCTCCACCGATTTTTACCAGCTCTTCCATCGCGATCGCAGCAGAAGGGCCGCCAATCCCCGTAGAGGTGACACTTACCGGAACGCCCTCTAATGTCCCGGTGAAGGTTATAAATTCCCGATTGCTCCCCACCATCGAGGCTTCTTCCAAATAAGAAGCAATCAGAGCGCATCTGCCGGGATCACCGGTTAAAATCACATAGTGCCCAACTTCCCCCTTCTTTAAACCAATATGATATTGTGTATCGCCATCGAGAATTCCCATTCCTTTCGCTCCTTCCCCATTGCCAGACAAGCTGCTTTTTCTATTTATTGTAGCGGAAAATTCATCCCTTGTAAACAATCGCGTTTGTCTGACCAAGCTCTTTTTGGTTCTTTTTCCTTTTTTAAGAGAATACATATGATAAAAACAAAAAAAGCAGGTGTTAAAATGGACGATTGGAACGATTTTCTGGAAGCAGAAGAACAGGAAACACAAAAAGAAACTAGAATGTCAAACGCTCCTATTCCTCCGGTTGGCACAGCGCGATCTCCCATCTTCCCAGAGAGTACCGCCGAAACCGTACCTCAAACGGCTTCCTCAAAAGACAAGCACTCCTTTCTGCTCAAATCATTATTGACCGGACTGAGCTTACAGATTATCCTCTGTCTTTGCGTGGTCATTGTGATAATTCTGCTCAACACGTTCTTGCCGCGCTATTACTCTGCGATCGATTACAGTTTAAAGGCAGAACTGACCCGTACCGTATCTATGAAGAAAGACGCTCAGCAGGTGATGGGACGTGTTTCCTCCTTTTTAGATGAGATTCGCCCCAATACTCCAGACACGTCTGAAGATACGCCGAACAGTTCGCAGCCCTCATCAGAAAAGGAAGAAACCTCCTCGCCAAATTCAGAAGATGGAAAGGCGTCCGATACCTCTGAAGCCACTTCCTCGGACAGCGCTTCTGCTTCCACTGGAACAGAATAAAATATGCTGCTCCTTTTCTTTGGTCAAACTCAAATCCGTATCCACTTTTTATTCATCGCCTGTATCACTGTTTTTCTCCTTACCGACCCCACTGGAATCGCCGTTTTAAGCCTCACCGCCAGTCTGATTCATGAGAGCGGCCACTTGTTCGCTATGGCACTGATGGGCTATCGTCCTGAAGTGCTTTCTTTTGAACTCAACGGTATCCGGCTGGAAAAAAATATGGCAGGAATTCCACCCTTTCGAGAGTTCCTGCTGTTGATTTCCGGCAGCTTGGTAAATGGAGCAATCGCACTCTTGGGAATTCTTTTCTCTCACGGAAATATCCCCCTTTACAGTGTCATCCATCTTTTCATCGGTGGGCTGAACCTGCTTCCGCTTTCCTCTCTTGACGGCGGAAAACTGCTCCAGCTCTTGCTGCGTCATTTTTTCCCCTGCTACTGGCAGCAGAAATTATTTGATCTCTTTCAATTTTGTTTTCTCCTCTTGTTAGGATATTTTTGCTTTCTCTGTTTTCAAAATCAAAGGGGAAATCTGACTCTTTTAATTCTGTGCGGATATGCGGCTATTACCTTCTGTATGGAAATCATGGAAAACAAATAAAAATTTCTCCCGGACTCAACGCCAATCATTAGGAAAGCGTCCGCAGTTTTTCCGGCATTTTCGCTTCCGACGGATCAGTGCCTATTTTTTTGAATTGTGCACTTCTTACACAGATTCCCGAAAAATTTCTACATCTTTTAAGGCTTTTTTAACAACTCTCAATGATTTTTTCATTGAATCTCATATCGATTCATGATATAATAAGGTTCGAAGATTGAAAAAATATAGATATTTTGCACAAGATAAAAATCTTATGTTTTACTGCTGTATCAATTCAGTAACAATCTCAATAAACAGAGAATCAAAGGAGAGAAAGGGAAATGAAACAGTATAACGCAAACAATATTAAAAATATTGCGGTGATTGGACACGGCGGTTCCGGTAAGACTTCTTTAGTAGAAGCCCTATTGTATCAGAACAAAGCCACCGACCGTCTGGGAAAGATCGCAGAAGGAAATACTGTATCCGATTACGATCCGGAAGAGATCAAGAGAAAATCCTCAATTAGCCTCTCTGTTGCGCCTTTTGAATACAAAGATTGTAAATTTAATCTGCTGGATGCGCCCGGTTTATTTGATTTTGAAGCCGGTATGATAGAAGGGCTTAGGGCTGCTGAAAGTGCTGTTATTACGATTTCCGGAAAATCCGGCGTAACGGTGGGCGCCAAAAAAGCTTATCAGCTCGCGAAAAAACAGAATAAATCCCGAATGATCTTTGTCGGGAAGCTGGATCGGGAAAGCGCCGACTTCTATAAAGTATTGGAACAGTTAAAGGCTGCTTTCGGCCCCAGTATCTGTCCGATTGTGGTTCCAGTCGTCAAAGACCGCGTCATCGACAGTTATCTGAACTTAATTGATATGAAAGCATACCGCTATGAAAACGGCAAGGCTGTGGAAGTGGAAGTGCCCGAAATCGAGCATCGTTTGGAAGGGCTCATCACCGCTATCAGCGAGGCTGTCGCGGAAACTGACGACGAACTGTTTGAAAAATATTTCTCCGGTGAGAAATTCACCAACGACGAATTGGTCCGGGGCATTCACAAGGGTGTCAAAAACGGGGACATCACACCTGTATACTGCGGCTCCGCAGTGACAATGGAAGGACTGGATCAGTTTATCAACGGAATGAACATCCTTCTGCCTACCGCCAAAGAATCCGCCATTGAGACAGGGGTAGACGAAAGCGGTCAGGATGTTGCCGTCATTTGCGAGGAAACTAAACCTCTGGTGGCTCATGTCTTCAAAACAGTGGCAGACCCCTTTGTGGGAAAACTTTCTTTTGTCAAGGTGATTTCCGGGGTTCTTTCTTCCACCTCTGCTCCTTATAATATGGAAACCGGAGAGGTGGAAAAACTGGGAAAACTGCTTTCTATCAAGGGGAAAAAGCAGGACGATGTTTCCGCAATTCCCGCAGGAGATATCGGCGCAGTTACCAAACTAAACGCCAATACCGGAGACACCCTCTGCGAAGGAATTCGGGTCACTCTGCAAAAGGCTCAATTCCCGAAACCCTGCTTCTCTATGGCGCTGGTGCCGAAAAATAAGGGAGACGAAAGTAAAATCTCCCACGGAATGCACCGCTTGGTGGAAGAAGACAAAACAATTACCTATGAACACAATTATGAGACTCACCAGCAGATCATCAGCGGTCTGGGCGAGCAGCATCTGGATGTAGCTTTGTCAAAGCTCAAGACAAAATTCGGAGTAGAGGTGACACTGTCCACTCCAATCGTCGCTTATCGTGAGACGATCCGCAAAAAAGTCAAGGTACAGGGAAAACACAAGAAACAGTCAGGCGGCCATGGTCAATACGGTGATGTTTGGATCGAATTTGAGCCGGCAGACTGTGACGGTTTGATCTTTGAAGAAAACGTGTTCGGCGGTGCCGTTCCCAAAGGATATTTCCCGGCTGTAGAAAAAGGACTCCAAGAATGTATCCAAAAAGGCGTGATTGCCGGTTACCCAATGGTAGGGCTTAAAGCTACCTTGGTGGACGGTTCTTACCATCCGGTAGATTCTTCCGAAATGTCCTTTAAAATGGCTGCCAGCCTTGCTTACCGCGCCGGTATTCCTCAAGCATCTCCTATTTTGTTGGAACCGATTGGCAACTTAAAGGTTATCGTTCCGGATGCCAATACCGGAGATATGATGGGCGAACTCAATAAGCGCCGCGGAAGGGTGCTGGGAATGAACCCAGTAGAGGATGGCTGCACCGAAATCGAAGCCGAAGTTCCCATGAGCGAAATGCAGGATTTCAATACCCTGGTTCGTCAAATGACCCAAGGCGCCGGCAGCTTCTCACTTACCTTTGAACGATATGAGCCTCTCCCATCTCAGCTGGAAGCTAAAGTCGTAGAGGAAGCGAAAAAGTTAAATCTGACAGAATAAAATCTGTTTTCAGTAGAGGAAAAGAATCCCTTTTTATGATGAAGAAAGGGATTCTTTTTTATTAAGTTTCAAGAAGTGGTCAGATAAAAAAACAGAAATTTAGCTTTTTATTTAAAAACGACTTTTTTCTATCACTTTCTTTCAGAGAAAGAAGAAAACTTCGCGGGGAGCCGCCCCGCACGCGGCCTACTTTTGCTCGCTCAAAAGTAGGCAAAAGAGCTTCACTCA
>CALWNT010000167.1 GCA_944382885.1 uncultured Clostridia bacterium
ATAACGACGCAAAAATGGAATAGAGAAAAAGACACCTATCCGCGCAACGAAAGACGCGCCATAAAAGACAGCCTGTACGCCATAAAGACAAGAAACCACAATATGGGACATCGTCTGTAAATTTCTGTCCTCGTGAAAGATACCGAAAAACAGGACAAGCAGCACACCCACATAGTTCCAATCAGCTGAATAAGCCAGCAGACAGCAGATCCCGATGAAAAAGATCCTTTTCCAGATGCTCCACCCTTTCCGATGATAGACCGTCAGGGCAAGCAATCCCAGCAGCAGTGTCCATAAAACGTCTGTTGCGCGCCAGATTTCCCATGGATTATACCCAAAAAACAGGGTAAAGGGGATATGAGAGATAACCGCCATCCCAAATAGTCTGCCAATATATCTTTTTAAGTTTGACGTATGATAATACCCTTGCGCAATCAGAAAGCACATAATGGGAGCAGTCAGCTTTCCGGGCATCCGCAACAGATGATAAATTTCAAGGGAATGAGGGATAAAAACGATCACGCAATGATCAAACAACATTGCCACAACTGCAATCATTTTAAGCTGATTGGATGTAAAAGCAAGACTTTTAGTTTTTGAACAATGGGTTTCTGCGGCCTCTACAATCGCCTTTTCCATTTTCCCTCCCTCCTAGCTGATTTGTGCCGGAGCGGAAGAACTGCAGCTGACTTCCCAAGCGTCTTGGTTCGCCTGGAATAAAATGACGGCGGAGCTTGTGCTGGCGAGCAGTTCCGGCGTGGCGTAAACAACCCCTTCTTCTCCTGATTCAGGGTCAGCCATGGCGGAAGTTCCCCACATATCATATCGATTTCTGCCCCGGTAGGAATCAGACACCAAAAAATAACCAGTGCCGTTTATTTCTACATAATCATTTAACACCATATAATGCTGAGCCGGGGTGAAATTGCCTCTGGTATCATGCACAATTCCCAGGGCGTTGTTATTGGCAATATAATCCGCTACATAATCCCAATCCAAGGCCTGTTGCGCCTCGGCTGGATTACGATAATAAAATTTCGGGCGCTTCTAATCCAAATAAGTCGGCGGCTACGGACATAAAGGTGTCATCTACGCCAGAAGCGGTGATACGATAGCCGTTTTCCAATACGTAATCCATCAACTGGGTAGGATCGACTTCTCGGTGCAGATAGGTGGATGCAACCATCGTCATGGACATCACTCCACAGGCACGGTCTGCGGCGGTATCATCCGCTTCATTGGGGCTAGAGGCATTCGGAAAGGGATAGTCCGCCCAATCCGGATCGTTTTGCGCCATATAGCCATATAATAAAGGCCGAGGCTTTCACCGCTTCGCAGCAGCGTACCGTCGATTCCGGCTTCAATCATCCGTCCCTTATATACGCTGTAAATGTCCTGCTGCATGGTTTCCGGTAAGGTGGGTAAGGCCTGTAAAAGGCGTATGGTCAATTCGTCCAGAGTGACCTCCCGTTCCAGCTGGCAGAAATCATACAGGGTAGAAATCAATGTTTCCAAGTGATCGTCAAATAGGTCGGCAACCTCCGGGCGCATCTGAGAATAGGCGACAAACTCCAACTCGGCCGAGTTATAAAGAGCGGTTTTGATTTCAGACACCGTCTGCGCGCGTTCGCCAGGCCCAACGCCTTCGGTGTTGTTTAAAGAATTCAGCAGAGTTTGGGATACTTCTATGGGATAAAACTCTACTCCGTCAATGGAAATGGTAGAAGGGACTTCCTCTGCCGCAGAAGAAAGATCAGACTGACTTTCAGAAGAGGCTGGACGGTCAGAATCTGTTTGGCGATGACATCCTGTCATGGAAAAAATAAAATGGTTGTCAACAAAACTGCAATACCCTGTTTCATAAACCTTTTGACACTCCTTTTTGTTGGATTTTCTTCTGATTGCATTACAAAACCGAAAATCCCAAAAGCAGTGATGCGGCTTCAAACAGAAAATAAAACAGCAGTCGACAACCTGAGATGGAAAATTTTTTCTGACGACGCAGAAGGCGGCAAAAGCGCTTCAACAACTAGATGATAAAATAAAAACGTAAAAGCTCCGGAGATTTTACGGGGACGCGGTAACTTTAATCAAAGGGAAAAATCTAAGCAGACTGAAAAGTCCGCACAGAAATTAAATCACTGATTGCTCCAATTTTTTTCAAAAAGGAACAAATCTTTTGGATAAAGTATACTCCGATTTTCGCTTCTAGTCCAATACCTAATTTTTATTTAAAACAATGCTTTTTAGGTATTAACTGATATAGTTGGAAGGAATTGCTTAAAATCTGCCGTTGCGGTTCATATAGTCCCTAAAATTTTTCTGATTAGTACGGTAGCCTTTCTGATATTTTAGCTTTTTGAAAAAATCTCCGCCAAAAAAGATTAGAAAATTGAGGATAGAAAAGAGGATGGCGGCTTTAACAGAAAGGCTGCCCATCACCAGAGAGATGACGAAGAAGCAGGCATCGATAAAAGCCAGATACTTGATTTTCACGGGAAGGATAAAAAACAGCAGCACTTCATAGTTAGGGTACAGCATGGCAAAGGCAAAGAACAACGAGAGATTCAGATAGCTGTTTTCTCCGTAACCGGTAATCATCCCGGCGATAACAGCGCCTAAAGCGCCAATGAAATAGTAAACGTTAAAGCGGAAACTTCCCCATTGGGCTTCTAAGGCGTCGCCGATGAGATAGTAAAAGTAGAGAGAAAACAAAATCCAGATGACCGAAGAGCTGACCGGGGTGAAGATAAAGCTAATAAGCCGCCAGATCTGCCCCTGTAAAATCAAGGAACGGTCAAAAGAGATCCAGTAGCCGATCTGCGCTTGAGGGATTAGCAAATCGATTACAAATACCGTAAACATTCCCCCAACGATCAAAAGCATCAGGTTGGGTATTGCGATTCTGCCGAATTTTCGTTCCAGTTTATCCAGCCAAGACATAGAGTAACAACCTTTCCAAATAATGTTGATGGTTTCTTTTATCAAGTTCATTATAGGAGATTTTCTTTTCCAGTGCAATTCCTATCGATGACAAAATTATGAAATTTACACTTTGTTTTTATCATCCTATCAGAATCTATGCTATAATAAAAAAGAAATTACTCAAAGGGCATCAATCATTTTTTCAATGCAGCCGGATGAGCAATATTCGAAACGGCTGCGGGAAAGGTGCCGTGCAAGCTGCAGAAAGTTTAAGAGAGACGGCCTTCCTTTAAGCGGAAAAACACTGTTTATCGATTCCATCAGGGATAGGAACCGTCTGAAATACATAAAATAAAAAGATGTAATAATTGGGAAAAGGACTGATTTTGTGGAGCAACAACCACTGATAGAGGAACAGGAAAAACAAGAAAAAGAAAAGACGAATTGGAAGCGGGAAGCCAAAAGCTGGGTCATTACGATTCTGGTGGCGGTTTTGGCAGTGGTGCTGCTGCAAAGTTTTGTGATCGTCAACGCCAATGTGCCTACCGGTTCGATGGAAGATACCATCATGGCGGGGGATCGCATTATCGCCGGGCGGTTCAGCTATTGGTTTTCCGATCCGGAGCGGGGAGATATTGTGGTGTTTCGGTATCCGGATGATGAAACAAAGCTCTATGTCAAGCGGATTATCGGTCTGCCGGGGGATACGGTGGAGATCTCGGAGGGGACCGTTTACATCAACGGAGAAGCCCTGGAGGAGCCTTATCTTGATGTAGAGACCATCGGGGAGTTCGGCCCTTATGAAGTGCCGGAAGACAGCTACTTCATGATGGGGGATAACCGGAATGATTCTCAGGATTCCCGGTATTGGGAGAACACCTATGTCAAACGGGATAAAATTTTGGGGAAGGTATACTTTACCTATTTGCCCAGAATCAAATGGCTGGCCTGACGGGTCGGAGTATTGACAAATTCGAAAGAAAAGCGTACACTGAATTTATCGGTTTTTCCGTCTGATACAGAAGATCCTTTCTGTTCAGGGGGTGGATCGAGACACAAATAAAAAGGAAATGGATCTGATGCAGAAGGCGAAAGCCTCATTCAAAAGAGACATTGTATATGTTCTTTGATGCAACACCCTGTCAGAATGTGTTTCCGCGAGAGTTCTGACAGGTTTTTATTTTGTGTATTCAGGAAAATTTAGAGGTGAAACAGATGGAGGAAAGCAGAATCGCTTTGGTGGGGATTATTGTGGAGGACGGCGAAAGCGTTCCGAAAACCAATGATCTGCTCCATGAATATTCTTCCTATATCGTGGGGAGAATGGGGATTCCGTACCGGAACAGAGGCATCAGCATCATTTCGATCACGATGGATGCGCCGGAACCGGTCATCAGCGCCCTGTGCGGAAAATTGGGTCAGCTTTCTGGCGTCAGTGTCAAATCAATGCTGGCCAAAACAGGAAAATAAGGAAAAAGAGGGAAAATCATGTACGATTCAAAATCAAAAAAAGCGGAAGAGTTTATTTCTGATGAGGAAATATTGGACACCATTGCTTATGCAAAAGAAAACAGAGGGAATAAAGAACTGATTCAGGAGATTTTACAGCAGGCGGAAAGCTTTAAAGGATTAAATCACCGGCAGGTGGCGATCCTGTTAGAGTGTGTGGAAGCCCAAGATCAGGAAGTGCTTCAAGAAGTACACCGCATTGCCATGAAGATCAAAGAGCATATCTATGGCAACCGCATTGTGTTCTTTGCGCCGTTGTATCTTGCCAATTACTGCGTCAATTCCTGCCGTTACTGCGGATACCATCACTCCAACTGCGAAATGGTCCGCAAAAAGCTCAGTCAGGAAGAAATTAAGAAAGAAGTCATTGCGCTGCAGGATATGGGCCATAAGCGCCTCGCGTTGGAAACAGGGGAAGATCCGGTAAATATTCCCATTGAGTATGTCCTCGACAGCATCAAGACCATTTACAGCATCAAACACAAAAACGGGGCAATCCGGCGGGTCAACGTCAACATTGCCGCCACCACGGTGGAAAACTATAAAAAACTCAAGGAGGCCGGCATCGGCACCTATATTTTGTTCCAGGAAACCTACAACAAAAAGACCTATGAATATATGCATCCGGCAGGACCGAAGCACAACTACGCTTACCATACCGAGGCGATGGACCGTGCCATGACCGCGGGGATCGACGACGTTGGAATCGGTGTGCTGTATGGGCTTTATGACTGGAAATACGATACCATTGGTATGATGCTCCATGTCAAACATCTGGAAGATACCTTCGGGGTCGGTCCCCATACCATCAGCCTTCCGCGTATGCGCTTTGCCAGCGATGTGGAACTTCAGGATTATCAGAATGTGCCGGACGAAATCTTCAATAATATCGTTGCGGTGCTCCGCTGCGCGGTACCTTATACCGGCATGATTATCTCTACCAGAGAATCGAAGGAAAACCGGAAAGAACTGCTCCGTTTAGGGATTTCCCAGTTGAGCGGCGGTTCCTCTACCGGAGTGGGCGGATATGCCGACCGCGCCGACGGAGTGGAAGAAAGCGAAGATACCGCTCAGTTCCAGGTGGACGATGTGCGTTCTTTGGACGAAATCATGAATGAGCTGTGCAGAACCGGATATATTCCTAGCTTTTGTACCGCCTGCTATCGGGAGGGCAGAACAGGAGATCGGTTTATGAGCCTTGCTAAAGCGGGACAGATCTGCAATGTCTGTCAGCCAAACGCCTTGATGACCTTAAAGGAATATGCCATCGACTACGCAAGTGAAGAAACCAGGAAATATGCAGAAGAAGTGATTCAAAATGAGATCCCTCGCATCAAGAACGAAAAGATCCGGGCTAAGACCATTGAGAATTTGAAGGAAATTGAAAACGGGAAACGGGATTTCCGCTTCTAATCAGACTTTGATTGCAAGGAAAAAATCCGGCTGAAAATGTCAGCCGGATTTTTTGAAAGAAAGGGAGATGAGGTTATGAATACATTGTCACAAACCCCGAATGCGTCCCGGACACATATTGGAATTTTCGGCCGGCGAAACGCAGGAAAATCCTCTCTCATCAATGCCCTGACCGGTCAGAATACTGCTTTAGTCAGCGAAGTGGAGGGGACTACTACCGATCCGGTATACAAGGCAATGGAGCTTTATCCGCTGGGGCCTTGTGTTCTGATTGATACGGCTGGGTTTGACGACCTCGGGGAGTTAGGACGGATGCGGGTAGAAAAAACCCGGGAGGTACTGGAAAAAACGGATATTGCATTGCTGGTGCTGGTGGGAGATCAGGAAGAGTATGAACAGGAACAGGAATGGGTAGCAGAATTCCAGCGAGGGAAAAAGCCCTTCCTGATTGCGGTAAACCAGTCTGACCGGATTTCAGAGGTGCCGGAATGGGTGAAGGCGTATCCCTATGTATCGGTCAGCGCGAAAGAAAAAGAGAATATCGGCGCGCTGAAAGAGTTAATGGTCAAGGTTGCCCCTCAGGAACTGGAGCTTCAGAGTCTGACGGCCCATCTGGTTTCAGAGGACGATGTGGTACTGCTGGTGATGCCACAGGATATCCAGGCCCCTAAAGGACGGCTGATCCTTCCTCAGGTACAGACCATCCGAGACCTGCTGGATCGGAAAGCAATTGTGATGTGCGTCACAACCGACAAGCTGACCGGGGCATTGCATGCCTTAAAGGAGCCGCCGAAGGTGATTATCACCGACTCTCAGGTGTTTGGAGAGGTGTATGAAAAATGTCCCAAGGAATCTTTGCTGACTTCCTTTTCTGTTTTAATGGCCCGCTTTAAGGGGGACATCGATATTTTTCTCAAAGGTGCGGAAGCGGTAGACCATTTGACGCAGCAGGATAAGGTGCTGATTTTGGAGGCTTGTTCCCACAATCCTATGGACGGAGACATCGGCAGGGAAAAAATTCCGGCGATGCTGCGAAAAAAAGTGGGACCCGGCATTTCTATCGAAGTCCGGAGCGGGAATGATATTCCAAAAGATCTGACTCCCTATAGCCTTGTGATTCACTGCGGGGGCTGTATGTTCAACCGGGCTCATGTACTCTCCAGAATCGCCCGGTGTGAGGCACAGGGGGTTCCGGTGACCAACTATGGGATCTTTATCGCGAAGATGAAAGGAATTTTAGATAAAATCGCAATCAAATAAGTTAGGGGTAAATTGCAGGAAAAAAAGAAGCAGTCTGTTTTATCAAGCAGACTGCTTCTTTTCTTGTTGCTTAGGACATTTCTTGTCTATTAGCTTTATATTTGATTGTACAGCTCAATTTCACTTTGATTATATTGTTCCTGAAAACGGATTGCTTCTGAAATGTTCTTTTGATCGAAAGGAAATCCTTCCGGTGCGGCGACCAGCTTATCTTCTGTGTCGTTATGGCGATGAACGATTCCGATCACACGAGCGGTGTATTCTTCCACCGGAACAGATACGCCAAGCAAATACACGTCGAGTTTTTTCCCGTCGGGGCCAAATACATTGGGGATATATCCGTAATTGATCGGATAGGTAAGGCCGGGATGGTCTGGGTGTACGCTTCCAATAGGTCTGTCTATTTTGATCGTTACTGTTTTTCCAAGATAGGATTTTACAAGTGCTTTTCTCAAAGTATAGACGATAAAATCGTGTTTTCCCTTGAGATACTTTTCTCTGCCGTTGTCAATGGGAGCTTGCAGGGCAAGGGATACCTTTAGATCTTCATACTCTTTGGCAGCCGAAGGAGTGCTGTTGAGATAATCTCGGAAATTGATGTAATTGATCCAATCCATACTGTTGGTACGGACCACATGGATGAAATGCGTTTGCAGATTTCCCGTACCTTCATACAAGCTGCCGCAAGCAAACAACAGCTGATCCCCCAGATCGGAATTTGGCCGATAATAAAAGCCATTGTCCTTGAGTTCTTTTTCAAAGGCAAGGATATCCTCAAAATCATCTACCGCAACTGCAATATCAATGATCGGCTTTGCCTTGATGGAGAGGATGGAGGTACTCCCCACGTGCTGAATGTCTTTTATGACGTCACCCAATATCTGCTTTAAACGGCAAATGGTATTCTGGGCTTCTATTTCCCATTCTTTTTCATGCTCACATAGTTTTACCGTTCCGCTTTTTAATCCAATCATTACGTAACCTCCTAACGACACTCACATGGGAAGAAATAGATTATGCTGTTTGTGACCAATGATAATCCTCCAATCTGATTGATATTATTGCCATTTCATCAGATTAGTTGCATACAGACGCTTAAGGGAGACAATTCTTCATGAAGTGTCTCCCTTGCATTTTGGCTATCTCTAAATCAGAAAGAAGAAGCCGAAACGGCTTCCTTTCTGTTATCCTATACGGTAAAGGTGTCGTCCGCCCCGAACGGTTTCACAGATATCTCCGATTTTTACCGTAGCGGTACAGCCGTCCGGTACCACAAATTCATAAACGGTTTTTCCATTTTCCCTTCTCCAAGCAGAAGAGATGGTACCCCATCTGGTCTCCAGGGAAGCGTTGACAAAACGCAAACGCTTGTCCTCTACCGGGCAAAGGAAGAAGTGCTCGTAACCAGGATGCGTCTCATCAGGCTGAATGCCGGCCATCACGCCGTACATCCAGTCGGCGACGGCCCCATAGGCGTAGTGGTTAAAGGAGTTCATATCGGTGCTCCACATTGAGCCGTCTGGACGAAGGCTGTCCCAGTGTTCCCAGACCGTAGTGGCGCCCATCTTGACGGAAAACAGCCAGGAGGGAAATTCTTCCTGCAAAAGCAGGGTATAGGCTACTTCGGCATATCCGTTTTGAGAAAGGGCGTGGAGGAGATAGGGGGTGCCGACAAATCCTGTGGTGAGCCGGTCTCCATTTTCATGGATCAGCTTGACCAGATTTTGGACGATCCGTTCCCGATCTTCTTCCCGGCAAAGCTGGAAATAAAGAGCCAGCACATGGGCGGTCTGCGTATTGCTGGTAGGCAGTCCCTCCGGCAGATAGGTTTTCTGAAAGGCCTTTACTACATTTTGATAAAGGACTTCATATTCACTCATATCAACGCCGAGCACCTTTCCTGCCTTAATGAGCAGAGAGGTGGAGTAAGCGTAATAAGCGGTGGCGATCAGCCCTTTGTCGGTAGAGCCTACATAATCGCCGGGATTTGCGTCCATGCCCAGCCAATCGCCGAAATGGTGCCCGGTATTCCAGAGATATTCGTCTTCTCCCTGCGCGCGGATGTAAGCAATCCACTTTTTCATGCTGTCAAACTGATCTTTTAAAATCTGAGTATTGCCATAGCTTAGATAAAGCTGCCAGGGGCAGATGACCGCAGCGTCTCCCCAAGCGGAGGAAGAAGCTCCCCCTCCGTCTTTCATGGCATCGGGAATGACCGCGGGCACACCGCCGTCCTCAAACTGGTCTGTCTTGAGGTCGTGGAGCCATTTGGTGAAGAAGCGGTTCACATCATAGTTATAGCTTGCCGCCCGGACAAATACCTCAGCGTCTCCCGTCCATCCAAGACGTTCATCCCGCTGGGGGCAGTCGGTAGGAACATCCAGGAAATTGCCCCGCTGTCCCCACACAATGTTGGAATAGAGCTTGTTGAGCAAGGGAGAAGAACATTCAAACCGGCCGGTACGTCTCATGTCCGAATGCACCACAACAGCGGAAAAGCGGTTTAGATCCACCTGTTCCGGCCAATGTCCCAGACAGATATACCGGAAGCCCTGGAAGGAAAAATGAGGCTTGTAGGTCTGGCGTTTTCCATTGCAGATAAAGGTGATCTTCTGTTTGGCCTTTCTCAGGTTGTCCGTATAGAAATTGCCGTCTTTGTCCAATACTTCGGCATGACGGACGGTCACCTGATGCCCTTTAGGACCATGAACGGAAAACTCCACATAGCCGGTCATATTCTGTCCGAAGTCCAGAACGGTTTCGCCCCTGGGGGTTTTTAAAAGCGCTACAGGCTTTAGACGCTGCATTTCCCGGACGATTTCCCCTTCCTGGGGGATGATGCAGGATTTGTCTCTTGGATAGAGAGAAACCGGACTCCAATCGCTGGGGACAACATTAGAATCATAGGTCTCTCCGTGATACAGCTCGCTGTATTGTATTGGGGATTTTGCCGATTCCCAATCACGGTCGGTAATAATGGAGAGAAAGGTACCGTCTTTTAATGCGATCTGAAGCTCTGCGATCAGCGCAAGCCGGTCTGTCCAGATGTTTTGGTGGCCCTCCCAGACCAGATTGCCGGCACACCACCCTTTTCCCAGGGTGACCTGCAATTCGTTTTCCCCTTTTAGAAAAGAGGTAACGTCGTATTCCTGCATTTGTAAGCGAGTATCATAGGAAGTCCATCCGGGAGCAAAGATAAAATCTCCCACTCTGTTTCCGTTGAGATAGGCTTCGTAAAGGCCCAAGGATGTAATTTTCAATGTAGCTTTCATGACTTCCTCTTGAGAGGGCAGGGAAAAGGTTTTTCGAAAAACAGGGCAGACTTCTCCATAATCGGAAGAGGGAGTAATCCAGTTTGCGATCATACAGGAAGAATGAGATAACGGGGTCATAATAATTTCTCCTTTTTGTATTATTAGAAACTGATAAATATTCAAGTGAAAACAAAGATAAATCTAGTAATTTCAGCGTAACACAACCGTCGGTTCTTGTCAATCTTTATATAAAAAATAGAAATTTATTTCTTTATGTGGGGGTACCGAACCCACAGACTTTATTATAGAACATAGAACAAAATTTGTTTTATCAATTAGTTTGTCGGGGTTCCGCCCCGACACCCGGGTTTCTTTTACTCGCCTAAAAGAAACCAAAAGGGCGCCGCTCATTCGCCGCGGTGGCTTTAGTGTGGGTCTTTGAAGTTGGCTCCTAACAAAGTACAACGGAAAATATTCGTTTCTGCTAAAACAGCCGCCAGCACAAGTGACAAACTAAATTTTTCCTCTTAGCATGGTTAGGAGAACACTTGATAGACCTGTAAAAAGCCTTCACGGAGTTCGAGTGAAGCGTTTTGCCTACTTTTGAGCAACTCAACTTCGTTGACTATCAAAGTAGGCCGCATGCGGGGCAGAACCCCGACAAACTAAATTGTAGCACAAGCCTTATTGGTTCATAAATGTTCGATTCAGCGACATGTGCGGTGAATCGAACCTCAACAAATCTCGCTATGGCGAGATTTGGGGGGGCTTATGGCGGGGGGCTTCCCCTCGCCATAAAGCAAGTCGGCAATGCCGACTTGCGCAGATAAATTTCTGTTTATTTCAAAAAGAAAAAAGGAGAGATTTTCGGGCAGAATCCTGTTTTTCAAAGCAATCAGATTTTATGAAAAATTTCAGGAGGGAGCTATGTCGCCGTAAGGATTTTTTGACTGATTTTGTCTGACGAATGCTTGGGGTTCATCTTGTTTTGGACGCCAAAAACCGCCTCCCGTTTATAGGAGACGGCTTTTGATAAGGATGGTCAAAGAATCCATTTACAGCAGAAAACTGATGACAATCATCACGAGATAAAGAAGCAGGTACAGAATACCGCCGACAGACAAAAAGACGCTGAAAAGCTTTTTGCCCACAGGGATGCCGCCGTTGTTTTCCAGTCGCCCTAAATCTGTAAAGCTTCTGCCGTAACGGAGCAGATAAAGAATTAAGCCGATTCCGCCGACGACATATAACGCCAGGGTAAACAGGCTGATTGCCAAATCAAGTAAGGTCGTTCCTCCCCCCATCAGCAGGGGGAGCGCTCCGCGAAGAGTGTTGTTGAGGATATGGAATAAAATTGCGGGATAGACAGAGCGGGTGCGGAGGGTGACAAATCCCAAAATCAGTCCCATCAACAAGGGGGTAGGGAGCTGAACCAGATTCATGTGGAACATGGCAAAGAAAAGGGAAGAGACGAGAATGGCGGACATCTGCCCGAAGGGTTCCAAGCTTTTGAGAATCAGCCCTCTGAAAATGAGTTCTTCCAGAACCGGTCCGAGAATACACAGATACAGCAGCAGAAACACCATTGCCAGCGGATCACCTGAAAGCAGTGAAATCTGCGGCACGGCAAAGCTTCCGCCCATGAGGTCGATTAACTGATAATAGAGCAGAAAAACGAAACCGGCTACATTTACGGCACCTAAACAGCCGAGAAAGCTCAGTATCAAAAATTTGAGGTTCGTTTTCGGGGCTGAAAAAATGCTGTCCTGAAATTTGGGCTTTAACAGCAGCACTCCCAAAAGGATCGCAATGATATCCGCCGCCAGACAAGGCAGATAAGCGATGAAAAAGGTAGCCATATCATAAGATAGGGGGAGACTTCCGGTAGTATTTTGTATCATACGGAACAGGGTGGAAAATCCAAAGGAAATGCCGTTGGCCAAAAGACTTAGTAAAACCAGCAGCAGCGCACAGCGTGAGACCGTTTTCCGGTAGGCCTTCAAAAAGTTTTTTTGATACAATTCGCCGTTTTGGAAAACAGGCGGATTGCCATAAGGAGAAGATGGAATCGTCTGCGTGGATTTCTTCAAAGTCATTCCCTCTTTTCTAATTGAGATCACAGAATTTCACAGTAAGTGATTATCTCCAGTATATCGGAAAGTGTTTAAAATGGCAACCGAATGGAAAAGAATTGTCTTGGCCGGACAAATAGACTATAATAAATTCAATAGAATCTGTTTGATGGAAACAGATTGCTGAGCGAGATACTTGTTTTATTTCATCTGGAGGTTTCTATGAAAACGAAACTGAAAATTTTAGACTTGCTGCAAAAACAGAACGGAAGCTATTTGTCGGGGGAAGAGCTTAGCCGGCAGCTTTCTATCTCCAGGGCGGCGGTGTGGAAAAACATAAAGGCTTTGAGAGAAGAAGGATATCAAATAGAAGCAGTTACCAACCGGGGTTACCGTTTGAATAAGGAACAGGATATGTTCAGCGAGTTTGAACTGCAAAAGCAGTTAAAACGCTATCCGGAAACAGCGGATTGTCCTCTGCACTTTTTTGATACGGTTTCTTCTACCAACCGAGCGGCCAAGGCATTGGCGGAGGAAGGAACTGGAATCACAGTGGTTGCCGCCAAAGAACAGACCCAGGGCCGTGGAAGAAAAAACAGAGACTTTTTCTCTCCCAATGGAGGAATCTATCTGAGCGCGATTTTCTATCCTCATCTTTATGTAGAGGACAGCATGTATCTGACGATGTCCGCCGCAGTAGCGGCCGTGAGGGCGGTAGAGGAGTACTGTGGGGTAAAGGCGGGGATCAAATGGCCGAATGATTTGGTATATCAGGGAAAAAAACTTTGCGGAATTTTGATGGAAACTTCGGTAGAGGCAGAAACAGGACGAATTCAATCTGCGGTAATCGGTCTAGGGATGAATGTGAACACCGATCATTTTCCAGAAGAATTGGAGCCGTTGGTGACCTCCCTGAAACAGGTGACCCAAAAAACCTGGTCTCGCACACAGCTTCTTTCGAGAATTTTGGTTTGGCTGATGAGATTAGTGCCTTTGTGTGAAACAGAGACTGGAAGACAGGAAATCGGACAGGCTTATCGGGAGCTTTCTGTATTGCTGGGGAAAACCGTTACGGTACTGGAAAAAGGGGAGCGATTTGAAGCGCGTATTTTGGATATCCAGAAAGACGGCAGACTGGTGCTGGAAGATCAGGAAGGCAAACAAAGACTTTGCGGCGCCGGAGAGGTCTCTGTCCGCGTGGGAGGGAAAGAACAGGAGCAAACGCCGTTTTTTTAGGGTATTGGCTGGTTCTTTAAAGTAATTTGGCTGATAAATAGAAATTTATCTGCGCAAGTCGGCAATGCCGACTTGCTTTATGGCGAGGGGAAGCCCCCCGCCATAAGCCACCCCCCAAATCTCGCTATGGCGAGATTTGTTGAGGTTCGATTCACCGCACATGTCGCTGAATCGAACATTTATACACCAATAAAGCTTGTGCTACAATTTAGTTTGTCAGGGTTCCGCCCCCGACACGACGGGTTCCTTTGGTAATCTCAATAAATTGAGGTGCCAAAGGAACCAAAATGTGCCCCTCGCCGGGGAGGCTGTACGGGTCTTCGAAGTGTTCTTCTATCCAAGCGAAGAAGGAAAAATTCAGTTTGTAACTGGGGCTGACGAATGTTTTGGTAGAAACCAATATTTTCCGTTGTACATTCGTTAGGAGCCAACTTTAAAGACCTACACCAAGCCTCCGCGGCGATTGAGCGGCGCCCTTTACCCAACCTTTGGGCGAGCAAAGGTTGGCCGGGGTGTGGGGGTCGGTACCCCACATAAAAAGATAAATTTCTATTTTTGTTCTATTACAAAAACCCCGCTGTCTATCCGAATAGGATCTCAGATAGACAGCGGGGTTTTTAGGAATTACGGAACTTCCAGAACATGCTCTGGGGAAATTAGATTACTGGGGAGATTTCTTCAGCCATTTCAAGGCGTTTTTCAATTTAATCGGATTACCATACCGCAGAGTGGATAAACGGTAGATTTTCGCACCAAAGATACCGGTGAGGAAGGTAGAAACGACCAAAATGATAAAGGACAGCGCCACTTCCCAGAAAGGAACAGAGGACAGGGCCATTCTCGCCACCATTGCGTTGCAGGAGCTGAACGGCAGATAGGAAAGCACCTTCAAAACAATACTTTCGGCATCGTTCATGGTGAAAATAGTCGCTAAAAATACCACTACGAAAATCAAAGTGATGGAACCGATGCTGGAGCTGACATCCTCTGTTTTGGATACGAGGCTTCCCAGCACGCCAAACAGGAAGGCGTAAAACAGATAGCCAAACACGCCGAACAGCGCAAAGCTTATGAGGGTTTCCGCTGGAATATCAAACAGGATATCCAGCATGCCGCCCCAAGCGGGAGTAGCCTTATAACTGATAATAGCTACTGCAAGGATCACGCCTACCTGGACAAAGCTGGCGATAGCTCCGGCAATTACCTTTCCGAAGATCAGGCTGTTAGAAGTAGTAGAGGTGACCAGAATCTCAATCGCACGGTTGGATTTTTCCGTTGTGACGGAAGTGGCGATCATCTGGCCATAGACGATAATCATCATGTAGAGAACGAATAGAAGGATATAGGTGTACAAATAGTTTTCCACACCGTCTTTCCCTAAGATAGCAATATCACTCTGTACCGGAGTGGCGTACAATTCCTCCAGCATTTGGGTTTGGTCTCCCAGACCTTCCTGGGACAGAACGTCCGCCCGATAGAGCTGTGAGAGCAATGCGTCAAAGGTTTGTTGTTTCGTATCAGACATGCTTCTGTTTTGAACAAAATAGGTATATTGATTTAAAGAAGAAACAGAAAATCCCGCTTCCGCCTCGTCAGAGGTAATCAGATTCTTTAATTCCTCTTCGTCAGAAGCCTGTTCCCATTGAGACCCGGGAAAAGCTGCGGTCAAAAGCTCCTGATTTTCAAAAATGCCGTTGGGGTCATAAATCGCAAGGGTCGCGCTGTCTTCCGCTTGGGAGGCCTGTGTATCCTCCCCAGAGGAATCGCTTTCCAAAAAAGGAAGAGAAATGAAGTTGGGCAAAAGGAGGCAGACCAGCAGTACAGCGCTGATAATGATGGTGGTCAGCAGATAGCCCCGATTATGGAAATAGTTTTTTAACTCAAATTTTAATACCTGGACGAATTGATTCATGCTTCGTCACCTGCTTTCTGGACAAAAATATCGGTCAAGGTGGGCTCATAATCGCCGAAAATTTCTACTTCCTGGGCGAGGGAGGCGAGTCTGGCGAGTACGTCCTTTTTCTGTGCTGGAGCGATCAGCTCCAGTACCACAAATTGTTTTTTCACTTCTTTAACCCGAGTCAGATCAGTAAGGCTGTGATTCACAATTTCTTCTGTTTCTTGGGGAGAACAATTTGAGAAATTTAAAATCAGCTGATTCTTTCCAAATTCCTTTTTGATCTGCTTCAAGTTGCCGCTTAGTACAACGTCTCCGTGATTAAGGATTACGATATCTTCGCAGAACTCCTCCACATAGGACATCTGATGACTGGAGAAGATAACCAGCTTGTTCTGAGCGATCAGTTTCTGAACCGCTTCTTTCAAGAGCTGGGAATTTACCGGGTCCAAGCCGCTGAAAGGTTCGTCCAGAATGACGATGTCCGGATTGCAGACCAGGGTTTGCACCAGCTGAACTTTCTGCTGATTTCCCTTGGAGAGGGTATCTAATTTCCGGTTTTCATATTCTTCGATATTCAGCTCCCGAAGCAGGGCTTTCAGATTTTCCCTTGCCTGCTTTGTTGGCACGCCTCGAAGGGCAGCCAGATAGAGGATTTGTTCCGCTACCTTCTTTTTGGGATAGAGGCCGCGTTCTTCCGGCATATAGCCGATCTGGTAATGAGAAGGGACAAATTTTTGCCCATCCAGGAGAACCTCTCCTTGATTCGCCTGAAAGACATCCATTAAAATACGGATAGTAGTGGTTTTCCCTGCACCGTTTCTTCCCAATAGACCCAGGGCTCTACCTGATTCGATGGAGAAGGTAATGCCGTGAAGAACCTCCCGGTCTTCAAAGCTTTTGTGCAGATTTTTGACTTCGAGTTTCATACATGCACCTCTCTTTATAGTTACCACCCCGGCCAAGACCGGGTGCGGATTTGGCAAAGGTCAGCGATGGCAACGCTATAGCTTTTTGCTGTAAACAAGCTCGCTGATTAGTAAAATCACGGCGTATACCAACAGAACGGCAAGCAGTGTGAAGAACACCTTTTGATCCCAAAAGCCGGCTACCATTACCCCGACCATGAGTAGATAAATGGTCAGGAACGAGGAAAGAGAGGAAGCTCGTAGAGAAATTTCCCTCTTTCGTTCATCATAAGCCTCGATATACATCTTTTTGAGTTTTTGCTCATTTTTGCGGACACGCAGTATTTTGATCACATAAGAAATGGAAGCGACGAAAAAAGTTCCGCAGATTCCAGCTTGGAAACCGGAGAAAAAACTTCGATATCCATGATCCCGAATAGAATAATTCAGCCAAAATAAAAGAAAGAATAGAAAAAGAATCAGCAGCGCTCCGACTAGAGATAAAATCAATTGTATTTTTAACTGATCCTGAAACTGTTCTAAAGACGGCTTTTTATCCACAACAATCACCATACCTTTATGAAATAAGGAGTTTTCCATGTCGTTTTTCCCGGAATGCGAGAAAGCTCTCTGTCTATAAAAAATCACAATGGATCGATGTCAGAAAAATCAAACACTTCCTCAATCGTCAGACCAAAATATTTGGCAATTTTATAGGCTAATACCAGCGAGGCGGTATATTTTTCATTTTCCAGAGAGATAATTGTCTGTCGGGTTACTCCGACGGCAAAAGCAAGTTCTTCCTGCGTAATTTTACGCTCTTTTCGAAGCTGTTGGATCTTACTTTTTATGACAATCCCTCCCTACGCTTGTCAAGTATTCTTTTTCACTGGTGGTATATTGACACATGATAGATACCGTATGTGTCCACAGACGAAAGCGATCTTGAATAATCGAGTATAGTATAGCTTGCTTTACATGTATTGTCAAGTGAACTTTACTTTATGAGATTTGTTATTGGTTTGTAAAAATATACTTTATTTGTCAAAAAAGAATTGAAATTTGTTTACAAAACGGTCGTTTATTCTTTGGAAAAACTGTGCTATAATTCATCATACAATCAGTATTTTGTCAGATTTTGCAAAGGAGGAGACCGGTACCTTGAGCCAAAGGCCATTTGATCCAAACCGCACTTCCGGTTCAGAGCAACAGTATACCTATGTCAACGGGCTGGGCTTTTTGCCGGAAACCCCAAAACAGCAGGAGCGCAAACAGCTTGTGCTGCAATACAATATTCTGATGTTTGCGATTTTGATCTTTTATTTTCTCCGGGTCGGAATCGCAATTCCTGTTGTGCGTTTCTTAATTTTCTGTGGATTTGAAGTCAAGGTCAACCTCTATACCGGCGCTTTGATTTTTTCTGAAACAGCTACGCAGATTGGTGTGATCATCTGTGATACAATGACTTACCTTGTACCCGCTTTGCTGATCTGGCTGTCTCTGCGCAGACATGTTTCTTTTAAGAGAATGTTTTCCATGCCCTACCCTGGAAACTGGTTTTATGGTCTTTTCATTATCATAGGGGCTTCTTTCGTAGCGGATTTTGTCAATTATTTATTTGTCCGCTTGCTGAGAAGCGGAGGACTTTTAGTTGGGGGAAGCGGCTACTCTGTACCGGAAGATTTTTGGGCATTTGTGTTGTTTTTGTTTTCTACGACGCTGTTTTCCGCCTTTTTAGAGGAGTTTTTATTCCGTGGCGTTATTTTATACAGTATGAGGCGGTTTGGGGATATTACCGCGGTGATTGTTTCCACCTGTCTTTACGCGTTGATTCAACCGAGAATGGATTCTATGGTTTACGCATTTTTGATGGGAATGATTTTTGCTTATTTTACGCTGAAAAGCGGCAGCTTTCTTCTTTCTTTTTTAGCCAGCTTTCTGCTGAAGGGATTAGATCTTTTCCTGTGGATGATTGAAAGCGGCACGCCCTCTCACCGCTTGCGTATTTTGGTGGGGATATTGCTTTTGGTGCTGTTGTTTGTTTCTCTGTTGGCATTTATTCGATTTGTGCTGAAAGATAGGACGGCTTTTACGATTTATGACCGGGAAACAAACCTGACCAACCGAACAAAACTGAAATATTTCTTTACCAATGTAGGGTTTTGGATGATTGTGGTAATGGCATTTTTGCAGGTGATTAAAAATATTGAGATTATTAACTAGATAGGGGAACAGCATGGATTTTTACAGCACGGATCAACAGTTTATGTCGCTTGCACTGGAAGAGGCCAAAAAGGCCTATGCTTTGGGAGAGGTGCCGGTAGGCGCGGTCATTGTTCAGCGGGGACGAGTGATTTCCTCCGGTTATAATTTGCGGGAGACAGGAAAAAAAGCAACTGCCCATGCGGAATTGCTTGCCATTGAACGGGCCTGTGAAGCGTTGGGAGGATGGAGACTTCCGGAATGTACCCTTTATGTGACCCTGGAGCCCTGTCCGATGTGTGCCGGAGCAATTATCAATGCCAGAATCGATCGGGTGGTATTTGGCGCATATGATTCTAAAGCGGGTTCCTGCGGCTCTGTTGTGAATTTATTTGAGATGGAGTATAACCACAAACCACAGCTGGAAGCGGGTGTTTTAGAGGAGGAGTGCGCGGAGCTTTTGAAAAGTTTTTTTAAAGATCTCCGGGAGAGAGCGCAGAAGCGTAAGGAAGAGGCGAAAACCTTACTGGGGGAATCAGCAGAGGAAGGCCGGTGTGGAGCAACTGCACAGGCATAGGGAATGCAAAAGAGGTGTTGTTTGATGACGGAACTGGAAAAGATGTATCGGGGGATGATTTATGATTCCCACGATCCGGAACTCGCTGTGGAACTCAAGAGAAGTCACCGTCTGTGTGCAGAGTATAATGTTTTGGGTGTGGATGAGGAAGAGAGAAGACAGGAAATTTTAAAAGAGCTTTTTCGGACAGATGATTTCGGTGATTACCGCACGATGGACCCGCCGATTTACATTGATAACGGCAGGGACATTACGATCGGGAAAAATTTTTACGCTAACATCCATTTTAATTTCAGCGGGGGAAATACGGTTGAGATTGGCGACAATGTGATGATCGGTCCCTATTGTACTCTGGCTACCGGTGTGCATTCCCTGATTGCGGAGGAACGGAGAATCAAAATAGACGAAAACGGCGTCACCCACAGCTATGAATACGGAAAACCGATCAAAATCGGAAACGATGTTTGGATCGCTTCCAATGTCACCATCTGCGGCGGCGTTACCATTGGAGACGGAAGCGTAATCGGAGCGGGAAGCGTTGTGACAAAAGATATTCCGGACTGG
>CALWNT010000168.1 GCA_944382885.1 uncultured Clostridia bacterium
CGCCCCGGCCAACCTTTGCTCGCCCAAAGGTTGGAAAAAAGGCGCCGCTCAGTCGCCGCGGGGGCTTAATGCGGGTCTAACAAGTGTTCTCCTAACCACGCTAAGAAGGGAAAATTTAGTTTATCGCTGGTGCTGGCGACTGTTTTGGCAGAAACTAACATTTTCCGTTGTACTCCGTTAGGAGCCAACTTTTAAGATTTACACCAAGCCTTCACGGCGTTTGAGTGAAGCGTTTTCTGTCCTTTGGCGCTCACCAAAGGACATCGGGGTGCCGGGGTGAAACGCCCGGCAAACTATTTGATATTGATAAAACAAATTTTGTTCTATCATAAAGGCTGCGAGGGCGGTACCCCCACTATAAGATAAATTTCTGTTTTATATCAAATAATACTGGAGAATCTGAGAAATCGGAATAGACTTTCTTGTGCAGTAAAATGCACCGGTATCCTTTGAGAATTTTTCACTTCGGAAGAAAAAATCGAATTTTCTTCCTTTTTGTCGATTCTGGATAGGGAAAATGAAAACGCATTGTAAAAATATACATTCTTAGGTAAAAACGCTTGCAACAAACCCGTTTCCGTTATATACTATAGTAGTTAATAACAAAAATAATCAAATCCGTTCTTCTGAATCCGAAGGGAGAGGAGGAACGGCTGAATAAATTCTGAGGTGAAAAAATGGGACTATTTGAAAAACTCTTTGGCAGTTACTCTTCCCGGGAACTGAAAAAAATCAATCCAATTGTGGAGCAGGTACTGTCAAAAGAGGCAAAATATCAGGCGATGTCAGACAGCGAGCTGCGCAGTCAGACTGATTCTCTTAAGCTTCGTCTGAGAAACGCGGAAACCCTTGACGATATTCTTCCGGATGCTTTTGCCGTCTGCCGGGAAGCTGCTTGGCGTGTACTGGGTATGAAGCATTTTCCGGTGCAGATCATTGGTGGAATCGTGCTTCATCAGGGACGTATTGCAGAAATGCGTACCGGTGAAGGTAAAACTTTGGTGGCAACCTTGCCGGCTTATCTCAACGCACTTTCTGAAAAAGGGGTTCACATTATTACGGTAAACGATTACCTTGCGAAACGTGACTCCGAGTGGATGGGGAAAGTGTATAAATTTTTGGGTCTTTCCGTCGGCCTTGTGGTTCACGGAATGGACAACACCCAGAAGCAGGAAGCTTATAACGCAGATATTACTTATGGGACCAACAATGAATTCGGGTTCGATTATCTGCGTGACAACATGGTCATCTATAAACAGCAGAAAGTACAGCGTCCCTTTAATTTCGCCATTGTGGACGAGGTGGACTCCATTTTGATCGATGAAGCGAGAACACCTTTGATTATTTCCGGTCCTGGAGATAAATCTACTGATCTGTATATGTATGCCGACCGTTTTGCCAAAACTCTGAAGGCTTACCGTGTCGTGGAAGTGGATGACAAGGAAGAGCAAGACGACATTGACGGCGACTATATTATAGATGAAAAGAGAAAAACCGCAACCTTAACGCCTTCCGGGGTAAAGAAAGCGGAGGCATATTTCCATGTGGAAAACCTGATGGACGCGGAAAATATGACCTTGCAGCACCATATCAACCAGGCGATTAAGGCCCATGGTATTATGAAGCGGGATGTAGACTACGTGGTGAAAGACGGAGAGGTTTTGATCGTGGACGAGTTTACCGGACGTTTGATGATTGGACGCCGGTACAACGAAGGGCTGCATCAGGCCATTGAGGCGAAAGAAGGAGTCACCGTTGCCAGAGAATCCAAGACTTTGGCTACCATTACCTTCCAGAATTATTTCCGTCTTTATCCAAAACTTTCCGGTATGACTGGTACCGCGCTGACAGAAGAAAGCGAATTCCGGGAAATCTACAAGCTGGACGTAATCGAAATTCCCACCAATAAACCGGTGCAGAGAGAAGATTTCAACGACGCGATTTACAAAACCGAAAAGGGCAAATTCAACGCTGTGATTGATGAGATTGTAGAATGTCATGAAAAGGGACAGCCGGTTCTGGTAGGTACGGTTACCATCGATAAATCTGAGCTGCTGAGTCAGATGCTCAAGCGCAGGGGTATCAAACATAATGTACTCAACGCAAAATATCACGAACAGGAAGCTCGTATCATCGCTCAGGCAGGAAAACTGGGTGCGGTGACCATCGCCACTAATATGGCTGGGCGTGGTACCGACATCAAGCTGGGCGGTAACGAAGAATATCTGGCCAAGGACGCAATGCGGAAAAAAGGCTTTACTGAAGAAATGATTTTGGAAGCAGACGGCTTTGGAGAAACAGAGGACGAGGAAATCCTCAACGCCAGAAAAACCTATCATGATTTGGTAGATGAATTTAAAAAAGAAGTAAAAGCAGAGGCGGAAAAGGTCTGTGAAGCTGGAGGCCTTTACATCATTGGTACCGAGCGGCATGAGTCCCGCCGTATCGATAATCAGCTCAGAGGACGTGCCGGACGTCAGGGTGACCCGGGCGCCAGCCGCTTCTATATTTCCTTGGAAGACGATTTGATGCGTCTGTTTGGCGGAGATCGGGTTCAGGGCATGATGGATGCGTTGAAGATTGATGAAAACGAAACCATTGAAAACCGTTTCCTCACAAACGCCATCGAAAATGCTCAGAAGAAGGTAGAAGCCAGAAACTTCAACGTTCGTAAAAGTGTATTGCAGTTTGACGACGTGATGAATAAGCAGCGTGGAATCATTTACAAACAGCGGGATATGGTGCTGGACGGCAAAGATGTTCATGACCAGATTCTGAAGATGATGGAAGAAATGCTGGCTCAGACAGTAGAAACCTATCTGCCGAAAAATGAGATCCACGATAACTGGAATGTAGAGGGACTGCGTTCTTACTACCTCAATTTCCTCACAAAAGAAGATGACTTTGATTATACGGTATCTGAATTGGCGGATAAAGAGCCTTCTGATTTTGTAGAGATCCTGAAAGAACGGGCTTTGGAACGCTATCAGGAACAAGAGAATATCATCGGCTCCGAGCGGATGCGGGAGCTGGAACGAGTGATTCTGTTAAAAGTCGTCGACCGGTATTGGATGGAACACATCGACAATATGGCTGAATTGAAGCGGGGGATTTATCTGCGTTCTTACGGCCAGAAGGACCCAGTGGTAGAATATCAGCTGGAAGGCTTTGATATGTTCGATGAAATGATCGCGGCGATCCGCAATGATACGGTAAAACTGCTCCTTACCTTAAAAATCCGAGTTAATGAGGAGATTAAGCGGGAACAGGTGGCAAAACCGACTCAGGAAGTTCACGGTGATCAGGAAGTCAAGGTAAAGAAACAGCCGATTAAAAAAGAGAAGGTCGGGAGAAATGATCTTTGCCCCTGCGGAAGCAGGAAGAAGTATAAAAAATGCTGCGGCGCTCACGAAGAGGTGACGGAACCAAGAGAATAGGCGAAATTCTGAAAGCGAGAAATTTGAATGCGCCTGCGGGCGCAGGAGCTTAAGGTAGCATTTTATTTTACTTCGGCGGCAAGCGCCTCCGTAATAAAAAATGCTGCCAGAACGGGACGTTCTAGGCTCACGAAGAGGTGACGGAACCAAGAGAATAGGCGAAATTCTGAAAGCGAGAAATTTGAATGCGCCTGCGGGCGCAGGAGCTTA
>CALWNT010000169.1 GCA_944382885.1 uncultured Clostridia bacterium
AGAGCCAGGCTCTTACCGATTGTAGTACAGCGCCCAGCCCACGCCGAACTGATCGGTAACCAATCCCAACCGATCCGCCCAGGGGTAGGGCCCTTCCAGCACGGCGCTTTGTCCGGTAGCCTTCAGCGTTTCATAGGCTTTATCAAATTCCGCTTTTTCCCGGAAACGCACCTCGCAGACGATAGGATTCTGAAGGCCCTCTCCCTTTCCATCGCCCGGCCCCAACAAAATTTCGGTACCGCAAAGCTCTATCATCATATGAAGCTCGTCGCTTCCCGGCGGGGTGCTTTCCGAAAGCTTTCTCGCGCCGAAGGCTTCCCGATAAAGCTCAAACATCCTGATTCTCTCTTCGTTTGTTGTCACCAGATTAAAAGCCAGCGTAAATTTCGCCTGATTGGACATAGCCGTTCCTCCTTTATGATGTTACATTTTAGGATTGATATCGGTTAGATCAACAGAAATTTATCCTTCCAAAACCAAACAGGTTCTTGACTTAATTCGTCGGGGTTCCGCCCCGATGCGACGGGTTCCTTTGGTGCAGGTCTAACAAGTGTTCTTCTAACCATGCTAAAACGGAAAAATTTAGTTTGTAGCTAGGGCTGGCGGCTGTTTTGGTAGAAGCCAACATTTTCCGTTGTATTCCGTTAGGAGCCAACTTCAAAGACCCGCTCCAAGCCTCTGCGGCGCTTGAGCAGGGCCCTTTCCACCTTTTGGGCAAACAAAAGGTGCCGGGGCGTGGGGGTCGGTACCCCCACAAACTAAATTACAGAACAAGCCTTATTGGTGTATAAATGTTCGATTCAGCGACATGTGCGGTGAATCGAACCTCAACAAATCTCGCCATAGCAAGATTTGGGGGGTGGCTTATGGCGGGGGCTTCCCCTCGCCATAAAGCAAGTCGGCATTGCCGACTTGCGCAGCTAAATTTCTGGTGATCGTTTAACAAAATACAGCGGCAGGCCATATCAACCTGCCGCCAACACTTCCTCGACCGCTTTGGCCCCAAAACGCCGTGTTTTACCAAGAAAACTCAGCGGGAACCCCCGTCCAGATACCATTCCTCCGGCACCGGCGCATCCCCTAAAAACAGATCCGGATTTTTTTGAAGATAGGCAGAGGTCAGATCCGCCATTCCCACCGCGTCTGCAAGCACACATCTGGCGTCTCCGAATCTGCCCTCTCTGGCGATTCCCTTCGCCAAAAAGGCCGGCTCCATCTTATCGTAAAACTTGGAAATATCCGGATAACGGCTGTTGGAATGTTTTTTCACAAAGACAGTCTTGAAAGAACCGTCCGGCAGCTTCACCGAAAACTCAGCCTCTTGTTCCGTCAGGCGGTCCGGAATGTTGTTCCACTCCTCTACCCCATGCAGAAAGGTGTTTTTCGTCAAGGGACAGCCCAAAAAGAGCACCTTTGCCTTTCTGTCATAAAGCTTCCCCCAGCAGCCGCCTCTGGCGCAGGGAGAGTGGGATTCCTCCTCACCGGAGACAAACTCCTCCGCATCCTTGCCGTAGGCCGCGACGGAATGGCTGGGATGCAGAGAACGGTACACTCCCGGGCGCTTCCGAAACAGCTCTGTCAGAATCCCGACGCAGCTTTTGGTAGAGACGGGATCATAGACATAACCGGGGAGGTTGATCTGATCCCAAGTATGGGTAGGCAGCACCAGAAGGCCATCCTTTTCGAAATAGTCCATCAATACATCCAGGACGGTGTCCGCCCCGCCCTCCACTGCTCCTATCGCCTTCATAGAGGAATGCACCAAAAGGGTATCCTCAGGCCGAACCCCCAGATTTTGGAGCTGTTCCTGTAATTCCTGTCTGCGATACATTCAAATCCCTCCGTTATTTCTGAAACTGAATGCTGGAAATAACCTCCTCAAAGGTATCGCCCCACTTTTCCTCGTTTTCTTCTGTCAGGGCAATCCAGTATAAGCGGTCCGCTTTGATCGCATACTGAGTCTGGGTAATCGCGACTCCGGACAGCTCATAGTGAACCTTGATTTTCAGCGCCTCTTTCCCAGCTACCTCCAGCTGCTCAAAGGTGTCCGACGTCACTACGATATTTTTATCCACCACACGAAGGCTTTTCTCAAAGGCGGAGATATAGTCCTCTTGGTTGATCTGATCAAACTTCGCGGTATTCTCAATGCTTTGGATATCGATATTGCTGGAATCCTCCGGATAATTCGGCGGATAGAAGGTAAGGGTGGTGCCTCCCTGAAGTTTCCAGCCTTCCGGCAGCAGCAGCGTAATTCCGTCTATGGAAAGCTCCCGTTCGTTTACTTCTTCCTCCGACACAACGTCAGAAGTATCTCCGCTGGTTTCCGAATCCGACGCTTCCGGCTGGGAAGTCAGCAGAAGGTCCTCCTGAGACACACATCCGGAAAGGGAAAAAAGGGTCAGCGCCGCCAACAGCATCAGGGCGATCTGTTTTTTACAATTCTTCATGGTTTGGGCTCCTCACAATGATAAAGTAACCGGCTCAAAAAGGCCGTTTTTCAGATGATGAGAAAAAGCCGCATCTCTCCCTTGGGGACAAATACGGCTTTTATGAAACGAACCTTATTCTTCAGTTTCAGAAACTTCCTGAGTTTCCTCGGAAGAATAAACAACGTCGTCTTCCTTCACGATCTTCTGATCTTCTTCCGGAAGCAGTGCTCTCATAGAGAGGCTGACGCGTTTCGCATCAAAATTGATGTCAATGATTTTTGCTTCTACTTCCTGACCGATTTGCAGAATATCGTCAATTTTCTCTACTCTCTGATTCGCAATCTGAGAAATGTGAATCAAACCGTCAATTCCCGGAATGATGGTCGCAAAAGCGCCATAATTCGTAAAGGAAACGATTTTAACGGTAACTACATCACCGATCTGATAATCCCGTTTGAAAATTTCCCACGGATTATCTTCCTGTTTCTTATAGCCCAGAGAAATCCGGCGTTTTTCAGGATCCAGATCTTTTACATATACTTCCACAACATCGCCTACATTGACGATTTCAGAAGGATGTTTTACTTTTGTCCAAGCGAGCTCGGTAATATGGATCATACCGTCTACTCCGCCCAGGTCAACAAAGGCGCCGTAAGAAGTCAGGGACTTCACTTCACCGGTATAATGCTTGCCGATTTCCACGTTCTTCCAGAACTCGTCCTCTTTCGCCTTTTTCTCAGCATTGAGTACGGCTCTGACAGAACCCAGGGCGCGGTTGCGTTTTTCATTTACTTCCAAAATCTTAAAGGAAACTTCCTGTTTTAACAGGGTGTTCAAATCTTCCACGCGTTTATCAGAAACCTGAGAAGCAGGAATGAATACCTTTGTGTGGTTGGAGAGCACCAAGATGCCGCCTTTTACCACATTTGTCACAACGCCGGTCAATACAGCGTCTTCTTCAAAGGCTTTTTTAATGTCTTCAAAACCAGCCAGCGCGTCGCAGCGTTTTTTACTCAGGGTTACAACGCCTTCCTGGTCGTTTACTTTCAATACTACCAAATCAATCTCGTCGCCTTTTTTGACGATATCCGCTGGTTTGAGATCCGGGCTGTCGGTCAGCTCGTCAGCAGGAACGATGCCGGCCTGCTTTGCGCCAATATCCACATGGATCTCGTTCGGAGCAACAGTGGTAACGATACCTTTAACCCTTTTCCCATTATATAATTTTTCAGTTTCAAGAGATTGTTCGAATAGCTTCGCAAAGTCTAATTCTTCTTCTTGATTGTTTAACATTTCGCTCATGGTTGAAATAACCTCCTTAATTATATAAGCCGGGGTTGATGCTCCGGCAGTCACGCCGATTTCCTGATAATCACGGATGGGAAGCTGAAAAAGCTCGTCCTTCGTTTCAATCAAATAGGTTGGCGCATATCGGCTGCACACTTCCCTAAGCTTCT
This sequence comes from uncultured Clostridia bacterium, assembly GCA_944382885.1. Lineage (GTDB taxonomy): Bacteria > Bacillota > Clostridia > Oscillospirales > Ruminococcaceae > Massiliimalia. The sequence goes on from CALWNT010000169.1 coordinate 3,890, forward strand.
TCGTATTCGAGCTGTCCTTCCCCCCGATGACGATCATCAGGTCATTTTCAGAGGCCAATTCAATCGCCTCCGACTGGCGTTCATTAGTCGCATTACATATTGTATCAAAAAAAGTGACATTTGTATATAGTTTTTTTACATTTTCTACGCATTTTTTCCAAAAATTCGTATTAAAGGTGGTCTGGGCCACTAATGTAATTGACCTTCCCGGAATCTGTTCCAGTTTTTCCAGACAGTCCAGCAATTCTGCCTCATCTTTGATGACATATGTTTCGCCAACGCTGTGTCCTACGATCCCCAGCACCTCGGGATGGTTTTTATCTCCCGCCACGATGATAACGTCGCCGTTTTGGGAGCGCTCCCTTACGATTTTGTGAATCTTGGATACAAAAGGACAGGTCGCATCAACATAATTTACCGCAAGCCGGCTCAACTCGCCGTAAACTTCCTGTCCTACGCCGTGAGAACGGATTACCACAGTGTCCTGCTTGTCCGCCTCAGAAGGAGAGGAGATAATCCCCACTCCCTTTCGTGAAAGATCCTCCACCACCTGTGGATTGTGGATAATCGGCCCCAGGGTCTTCACCCGCCCTTTACAGGAAGCGGCAAGCTCATAAACCATGTCCACAGCACGGTTTACCCCAAAGCAGAACCCCGCCGACTTCGCCAGATGAATCCTCATTTTGATTCCTCCAGCAGCTGCGCCACCGCATCTCTGACCAGGTTGCTGGCCTTTTTAATCGTGGCAGGATTTTCCACGTCCAGCCTGAGGGCTTCATTGGGAATCAGCTTCCCGTACCGCACAATGATTTTGCTGCGGAACCTCAGCCCCTTCTGGAAATCTTTTATATAAATACCTGTGGGGATGATGTCTGCCCCGGTTTTTTCCGCCACTACAATCGTCCCTGATTTAAAACGCCTGAGTTCCCCGTCCTTGGAACGCGTGCCCTCCGGAAAAATCGCCAGAACATTCCCCTTTTCTACGGTATCTATCGCTTTATCAATCGCCGAGGTATCTCCGGTTCCCCTGGATACGGGAAACGCCCCCAGCGCTGTAATCAACGCGCCAAACAGCTTGTTCTTAAACAGCTCTACCTTTGCCATAAAATTGAGCTGTCTGTTCACTTTAATCCCCAACAGCACCGGATCAAGTTCGGTCACATGATTGGAGGCCAGAATGAACCCTCCTTCTTGCGGAAGGTTTTCCGCTCCGTATACTTCTATCCGGAACGCAATGGCGCAAAAAATATTGCACACCACTTTTCCAAAGCGGTAAAAACCTGTCATCAGATTTCCTCCAAATTGATAAAATCAAGTCTTTTGGCAGACTTGCCGCAGGTCTCTGCCCGCTTAAAGTCCGATGTGCCGTTTAATCAGTTCCAGCAGGAGACTTACCGACTCCTCCAGGGTATTGCCGCTGGTGTCTACCAAAATCGCGTCTTCGGCCTGTTTGAGCGGAGAAATTTCCCGGTTGGAATCATTGTAATCCCGCTGTTTGATCTCTTCCAGCAGCTTCTGAAAATCCACCACGGTGCCGCTCTCCAAAAGCTGGTCGTACCGGCGTTTCGCGCGGTCCTCCGCCGTAGCGGTCAGAAAGATTTTCAGATCCGCGTTGGGCAGAACCACTGTTCCGATATCCCGACCGTCCATAATCACGTCGTTCTTCGCCGCAATATCCTGCTGCAGCTGAAACAGGAAGCTGCGCACCTGAGGAATCGCCGAAACAACCGACGCGCACATGGACACCTCCGGCGAACGGATTTCATCAGTAACGTCTTCCCCATTTAAAAACACCCGCTGTTCCTCATCCACAAACTTCAGCTCTACTTTGATTTCCTGAAGCAGATCGACTACTTTCGCGGTTTCATCGGCTTCAAAAGGCTGTCTTACCACAGCCAAGGCCACCGTCCGGTAAAGGGCGCCGGTATCCACATAAATAAAACCAAGCTCTTTCGCAACCTTGCGCGCAATAGTACTTTTCCCGGCGCCGGCCGGTCCGTCAATTGCAATTGCTTTCAAGCAGTTCATTCCCTTCAATATATATTTGGAATATATTATACCACAAAACAAGAGAAAAAGTAATGCATTTCCCACTCCGGGGACAATATTTCGTGAAATTACACAATTTCTCACAGATCCGGCTATCAGTTAAATACTAGCTCAGCGCCGATTCCATCCCCGCCACATAACCGGTGGAAAAGGCGATCTGCAAATTAAACCCGCCGGTATAGGCGTCCAGATCCAGCAGCTCCCCTGCAAAATACAGCCCGGATACCAGCTTGGATTCCATGGTTTTGGGATTGACTTCTTTCACATCCACTCCGCCGGAGGTGACGATTGCCTCCTCTACCGGACGGAACTCCTTGACTGTCAGCCGAAGCCCCTTCAGGACGTTCAGCAGCTTCAAACGCATTTCTCTGGTAATTTGGTTCACCTTTTGGTCAAAGGGAATCCCGGACAGGCGTATCACAATGGGGATCAGCTTTCTTGGAAGCAGCGCCCCCAGGCTGTTGGAAAAGTCCTTGTTCTGGTTTTCTTTAAAATCCCGCAGAAGCCTGGCGTCCAGCTGCTGTTCGTCCAAGCCCGGCTTCAGGTCAATCAGAAGCTGATACCGGTGTGGCTCCAGCCCCCTGATATGAGCCGAGGCGCTGAGCACCATCGGCCCGGACACCCCAAAATGGGTGAACAGCATTTCCCCCAGCTCCTCGTACAACACCTTCTCTTCTTTCCGGTCTACAAGCGTCAGTCTGACGTTCTTTAGAGAAAGTCCCTGGGCCTTTTTGCACCATTCTTCTTCGGTCACAATGGGGATCAGGGAAGCTTTGGGCGGGATAATGTGATGTCCCAGCTCTTTTGCAAAGCGATACCCGTCCCCGGTGGAGCCGGTCAGCGGATAGGACACCCCTCCCGTGGCAAGGATCACCGCCTTGGCCGGATACTCCGCCCCGCTCTCACAGACTACCTTGGCAGCCCGGCCGTCCTCAGCGGCAATCTCAGTCACTGTTTCCCGTTTGATTTCTACCCCGCAGGCGCGCAGGTTCCGCTCCATCGCCGCCTCTACGTCGTAGGCCCGGTCACTTTGGGGAAACACCCGGTTCCCCCGCTCTGTTTTCACCGGCAGGCCGGAATTTTCAAAATAAGCGATGGCGTCCTCCGGAGAGAACCGGCTGGCGGCGCCGTATAAAAAGCGCCCGTTGGTGGTGATATTCTGAATAAAGGTGTTCACGTCGCAGTGATTGGTGATGTTGCAGCGGCCTTTTCCGGTAATCAGAAGCTTTCTCCCCAAACGGGAATTCTTTTCCAGCAGCAGAACCTCCGCTCCGTACAAAGCGGCGGTATGCGCCGCCATCATCCCCGCCGGGCCGCCGCCTACCACGATTATTTTTTCGTTCATAGCAAATGATAATCCTCTCTGTCTATCCTTACAGGTGCAGATCCTCCGCCTTTTCATAGACGTCGTATTTGTCCCAGATATTCTCCAGTTTGTTAAAGACCTGCTTTAAATCTTCGCTTTTCTTCAGCCCTACCGCTACCACCAGGGCGTTAATCAGGCTCAGCGGGGCCACCAGGCTGTCCACAAATGAAGCCATATCACTTCTTGCCTGCAAAAAATAATCGGCTTCCTTGACCAGAGGGGAAGATGCGCTGTCGGTGATGGCGATCACCTTCGCCCCGTTATTTTTTGCAAAATTCAAAGCGCTCACTGTTTTTTTGGAATACCGGGGGAAGCTGATGCCGATCATGATGTCGTTTTCCCCCACCCGCATGATCTGTTCAAACATTTCGCTGGAGCTTGTGGTATGAACCAGCCGCACGTTTTCGAACATCAGGGTAAAATAATAGGAAATAAACCGGGCCAGCGTCGCGGCGCTTCTGGAGCCCAAAATATAGATGTTCCGCGCGTTTAAAATGGAGTTGACCGCTCCGTCAAAGTCGGCGCGGGAGGTTTCCTCCAAGGTTTTGCGGATCTTTTCAATATCCAGGTTCAGCACCTTATCCAAAATTTCTTCGCTGCCGATCTGCTCGTTGGCAACCTCCAGACGCTGCACCGTGGTCAGCCGGTTTCTGATCATTTCCTGAAGGGCCTTTTGCAGCCCCGGATAACCGTCATACTCTAATTCAAAGGCAAAACGGACTACCGTAGACTCGCTCACTCCTACGATCTGCCCCAATTTGGAAGCGGTCATAAAAGCGGCCTTCTCATAGTGGTTTAAAATATAGTTGGCAATCAATTTCTGACCTTTGGAAAGGGTCGCCATCTTTCCGGAAATTGCCGCTAAAATATCCTGATTCATCGTTGTCTCCTCCAAAATTATGAAGTCTCGCTATCTTTAATCCTTTAAATTTTATCTCTTTCCGGGAAAAAATGCAAGTTTTTCTTCAGGTTAATGCAAAATTATTTTGCGGCCGTACGATATCCGCAGAATTTCTCCCCGGCTCTCCCATAGCTTCCAATAGCCAAACAGCGGGACAAAAAATAGCGGCGGGCCAAACCCGCCGCCGAATGCAGCATCAAAATCTTACAGAAAAGGGGAAATTTTTTCCGAAATTGCGTCAGAATTTTTCTAAAAAACTTAAAATACTGCTATCCTAATTTTTTCTGAAATAGTAAGATAAGGAGCAGAGTCGTTTTTCGGTTCCGCCCTGCCGGCTCCCGGTCAGCCTTCCGGATCAAACATCATGCACTCCACATACTGATCCATAAAGAAGGCGGAGGTGGACAGATCCAGCGTCTGTGCCTTTTGGGCGACGTCCAAACTCTTTTGCCGGCTTTCCTCACTCAAAAGGATCATCACGGCGCCCATACCGGCGGCGTTTCC
>CALWNT010000170.1 GCA_944382885.1 uncultured Clostridia bacterium
TGGAGCAGTAAATTTTCCCGTTTCGTCCCGCCTTTTTCAAGAGCGTCTTTCCGCATTTGGGGCAGGTCTCTTTGGTGGGCGTGTCCCAGGTCATAAAGGTGCAGTCCGGATAATTGGAACATCCAAAAAACTTTTTCCCTTTTTTGGACTTTTTCTCAACGATCTTTCCGCCGCAAACCGGACAGATTCCCCCAGTTTCGGTGACAATCCGTTTGGTGTTTTTGCATTCCGGATAGCCTGGGCAGGCCAAAAACTTTCCAAACCGGCCCATTTTTACGACCATCTTTCTCCCGCACAGCTCGCAGACCTCATCGGTCTCTTCGTCAGGAATGGCATATTCTTCCGGCTTGATCTCTTCCTCCGCCTTTTCCAAAGTCTGTTTGAACTCATCATAAAAATGGCTTAAGGTATCTTTCCAGTTTTCCTTGCCCTCTTCAATTTTATCCAAATCCGTTTCCATATTTGCGGTAAAATCCACATCCACAAATTCCCGGAAATGTTCTTTCATCAATTTAGTGGTGATTTCCCCCAGTTGAGTAGGTACCAGCTGTTTGCCGTCCCGTTCAATATAATTTCGGGCAATCACCGTAGTAATGGTCGGCGAATAGGTACTCGGACGGCCAATCCCGTTTTCTTCCAATGTTTTAATCAAGGAAGCTTCTGTATACCGCGCGGGAGGCTGGGTAAAATGCTGGCTCCCGTCCAGTTGATTGAGCTTTAACACTTCCTGTTCGCTCAGAGCCGGCAGCATTCCCTCTTCCTGGGATTCCTCGTCTTTTCCTTCCTCGTAAAGAACGGTAAACCCGTCAAACTGGACAGAATAACCGGAAGCCCTAAACTGATATTCCCCTGCCTCAATTGTCGCCTGAACGGTATTGAGCAGACATACCTCCATCTGGCTTGCGATAAAGCGCTCCCAGACCAGCTTATAAATCTTATACTGATCCGCGGTCAGGCTGTCTTTTACCTCCTGAGGAGTCAAAGACGGTGTCGTTGGACGGATCGCCTCATGCCCGTCCTGAGCATTGGATTTTGACTTATAGACCCGGGGGGTTTTCGGCAGATAGTTTTCGCCATACCGCCCGGAGATATATTCCTTCGCCGCGGCTTTCGCTTCTTCAGAAAGTCTCAAAGAGTCGGTTCTCATGTAAGTGATCAAACCCATTGCGCCGTAGCCTTCTACATCAACGCCCTCGTATAATTCCTGAGCTGCCTTCATGGTACGGCGGGACTGAAAGCCCAGCTTTCTGGAGGCCTCCTGCTGAAGGGTAGAGGTAATAAACGGCGGCGCCGGAGATTTTTTCCGCACTCCCTTCTTAATGGAAGAAACAAGATATTCCTTGCCCTCTAACGCCGCTAAAACCGCGTCGGCTTCTTCCTGATTGTGAAGCTCGACCTTCTGATCGTCTTTCCCGTAAAATTTCGCTACAAAGGTGCGTTTATTCGCAGGGATGGTCAGATCGGCCATTGAGGACAGATTCGCCTCAATCGACCAATATTCCTGAGGCACAAAGGCCCGAATCTCATTTTCCCGGTCTACAATCAGGCTGACTACTACCGACTGCACTCTCCCGGCAGACAGCCCCCGGCGGACATTTTTCCACAATACCGGACTTAATTTATAGCCTACCAAACGGTCTAAGATCCGGCGGGTCTGCTGGGCGTTGATTAAGTCCATATCCAAATGACGGGGCGCTGCCATTCCGTTTTGCACGCCCGTTTTGGTGATTTCGTTAAAAGTAACGCGGTTCTGGGCATCCTCATCTAAATTCAAAAGCTGACACAAATGCCAGGAGATCGCTTCTCCCTCCCGGTCAGGGTCGGTCGCGAGATAGACGGTCTTGCTTTTTTTCGCCTCTTCCTTTAATGCCTTAATGGTCTTGGACTGGGCGCGGATATTGATATATTTGGGTTCGAAATTATTTTCAATGTCGACTCCCAGGGTACTTTTGGGAAGATCCCGGATATGCCCCATCGAAGCCACGACCTCATAGCCTCTTCCCAAATATTTTTTGATGGTCTTTGCCTTCGCGGGAGACTCCACGATGACAAGCTTTCTATTAGAAGCCGCCGTTTTTTTCGCCGTAGTCTTTTTGGCGGCAGTTTTTTTCGCAGTTGTTTTCTTCGCTGTGGTCTTTTTGGCTGTGGAGACCGCCGATTCTTGAGCTGTTGTCTCCACTGCTTTTTTGGTTGCCATACGCGATCACCTTCTATACTAAATTTATCGTTCTTCTTATTTCCTGCTGTAGCGGCTTCCCGGATAGGACTCCACCAGTCCCATCAACTCCAACTGAGTAAGAGAGGACTGAATCTGGGGGAACGAAAGCTCCACCGCTCCTGCGATTTCGTCAATATACTGAGGATATTCTTCCCTTAACGCATGGTACACTGTTTTTAAGGGTTCATCCAATTTTTCTGCTGTTTCTTCGAGGACTGCTTTTTCCTGCTGTGAGTTTCCAGATTCTTTTTGCATCAATGGAGCATTTTTCTCCCACTGCAAAGTTCTGCTCTTTTCTGGAGCATGAGGTTTTTTTCTAAGCTTTCTGCCGCCAGGCAGATATTTTCCCAGGATCAAATCTGCATTCAGTTTATGGGGATAATCCGATAAATATTCAAACAAGATATCTTCCGCCGAAAAAACAGGAATTGCCCCGTCCCGCAAATATTTCGCCACGCCAGCATAAGCCGGATCATAAATATCGTGAGGAGGTACACAAAACAGATCCTTCCCCTGCTCCAAAGCATGTTCCGCTGTTAAAAGGGCGCCGCTCTTCATCGGCGCTTCCGTCACCAGCACACCCAAACTCAAAGCGGAAAGAATGCGGTTTCGCACGGGAAAATGCTTTCCTGCCGGCTGTGTTCCAGGCGGATATTCGCTTACCAATGCGCCCTGTTCCAAAATTTTTTCTTTCAGCTCCCTGTTCTTCCAGGGATAGTCCACATCCAAGCCGCAGCCTAAAACCCCAATTGTGCGTCCTTTTGCCTTCAGCGCACCTAAATGCGCATAGCTGTCGATCCCGACAGCACATCCGCTGACAATGAGCACCCCACATTTGGCAAGCTCATAACAAAGATTCCCTGTCACAGACAAACCATAATCGGAAGCTTTTCTGGTGCCCACCGCCGTGATCGTCGGTTCTTCATCGAGTCCGGCAAGAGTTCCTTTTAGATAAAGAACCATCGGAGGAGCATAAATATTGCGAAGCCTTTGAGGATATTCTTTCGAAGCATAAGTCAAAATAGAAATGCCTTTTTGATAGCATTCCTCCGCAATCGTTTCCATATCAGAAACAGAAAGCCGCTTACAGGCCAAGACTTCCTTTTCTGTCAGGAAACCGGTTTCTTTTAACTGGGATTCATCAAGCTGATAGACTCGCTCCGGCGTTTCAAAAAGCCGAATCAATCTTTCGGCTTCCAACTGCCGTAAGAAAATACACGGGAAAGCCAGATCCAATACAAAATGTCTTCCACTTAAATCCCCCATTTCCTACTTTGCCATCTCCCAGATCAGAATCCCTGCCGCCACTCCGGCGTTAAAGGATTCAGCCTGTCCCTTCATCGGGATGAAGACCTTCTGAGAACAAGCGCTTACGATGTCCTGTGACAGACCGTTCCCTTCATTTCCAATGACTACGATGCTTCCGCCGTCAAAAGAAATCTCCTTCAGACTTTTGGCCTGCTCGTCCAAAACGGCCGCATAAGTTTGAAAGCGTTTACTCAATCCCTGCAAATCCTCTGCTGGATTTTCGCTCTGATATAAATCAATATGAAAAACAGAGCCCATACTGGCGCGGAGCACCTTGAGAGAAAATACATCGCAGGTATTTTTTCCCAAAATCACGCCGTCAAGGCCCAACGCATCCGCGGTGCGGATAATGGTACCCACATTTCCAGTATCCTGTAATTCGGATAAAAAAATGTACTTGGCACCATTTTTTATTGTATTCAGATTCATAGGTTTGTCAAGTTTTTTGCAAACGGCGAAGATTCCCTGAGCATTTCCGGTCTGAGTCAGTTTTTTCTCCAAATCCTCGGTAATTTCATAAAAAGAAGGACTTTTTTCCCCCTTTTTTCCTTCAAAAAGCTTTTGTAATGCCGCTTGGCTTTTTTCATATCCAGACTGCGTTACAAAAACCTTTTCCAACTCCACGCCGCTTTCATAGGCTTCCTGAACCAGTTTTCTGCTTTCGACGACAAATTTCCCCGTTTTGTCTCGATAGGACTTGGCATTTAAGAGTTTTCCGTATTCCTTGATCATTTTATTTTCTCTGGATGTGATTCGTTCCATAAAAGCCTCCCTTCCAAACGCATTCTGGTAGCAAAATACGCCCGGGTCGTGCTGACCACGGGCGCTAAAACCAGATTATTTTAAAGCTTCTTTTGCTTTTTCACAAAGCACAGCAAATCCAGCAGCATCATTTGCTGCAATTTCAGATAACATTTTGCGGTTCAAATTGATGTTTGCTTTTTTCAGGCCATTGATGAAGGTAGAATAATTCATACCATTCATTTTGCAGCCTGCTGAAATTCTGGTAATCCAGAGCTGTCTGAAGTTACGTTTTTTCTGTCTACGTCCGATATAAGCATACTGGCCGGATTTCATGACTGCTTCTTTTGCAGTTTTAAATAATTTGCTCTTTCCGCCCCAGTAACCTTTTGCGAGTTTTAAGACTTTATTTCTTCTCTTACGAGTAGCCATTGCTCCCTTGATACGAGCCATAAGTATTTACCTCCACTTACTAAGTTTGTGCCTTGCGCACGATTTCAATTTCAAACGTCTTTGACAAGAATTCTCTCTTATTTGTAAGGAATCAGCTGTTTAATTGTCGCGACATTGGTCTTGTCGGCATAAGCAGCCTTACGGAGGCCTCTTTTACGTTTGGTCGTCTTTTTGTTCAGGATATGAGACTTAAAAGCATGAGCGCGTTTTACTTTTCCGTTTTTGGAGAGTTTAAAACGTTTTTTTGCTCCACTATGTGTTTTTAATTTAGCTTTAGGCATTTAAAAATCCTCCTTAACTCATTTACCGGCCGCTTCAAATCGTCATAAGCATTTTAACGGCCAATAAACAAAAAATCTTATTTAGCGGGCTTCGGCGCAATGAACATAGCCAGACTTCTTCCTTCCATCTTCGGCTGCTTTTCAACAACGCCCACTTCACTACAATCATCTTTAAATCGATCCAGCAAACTTCTTCCCAATTCCGGATGGGTCATTTCACGTCCGCGAAAACGCACGGACACCTTTACCTTATTTCCGGCAGTCAAGAATTTTTTGGCTGCATTCACCTTTGTATTGAAGTCATGAGTATCAATATTCAAAGACATTCTGACCTCTTTGATTTCGATGGTTTTCTGGTTTTTTCTCGCTTCTTTTTCACGCTTTGCCTGCTCATAGCGGTATTTACCGTAGTCCATAATCCGACAAACCGGCGGCTTTGCCTGGGGCGCAATATTCACCAAATCCAGATTCTTGGAAGCCGCAATATTGAGCGCCTCTTTCAGCGGGAGAATTCCCAGCTGAGAACCATCAACATCTACTACACGAATTTCTTTCTCGCGGATGGCCTCATTGATGAGTAGTTCTCTGTTGTTGCTAATCTTCAAGCACCTCCATGCCCTTTCAAATAAACAAAGCGCAGACTCAAAAACAGTCCACGCCTCCAATACGCAAATGTAACGATCAAACTCATTGCATTTTCAAGTATTGACCTATGCAGTAGAAATAAACACCCATAGGTGAGAACGTTTCATGCTGTTCTGCTTTGTTTTCTAAAATAGTATACCAAAGCAGAACAGCATTGTCAAGGGTTCTTCTTTTCTTTCTGAGAATTTGTTACTTTATCCAAAGAACATCCTCTAAGGTATATCCTTCACATTCATCCAGCACAATTTTTCCGTTTTCCACCCGGAGGAAAACATCTTCCCAGCCCTCTGACTCATAGTCAAAGGTCGTTCTGTCGTCTTCGATGAGCCGTGCAGGTTCCGGATTCTCTCCATAAGCCCTCACATACAACGGGAACACCGTGTCCTTCGAAAGCTCTTGCACATCCGCCAGCGGCAGAAGGGTATTTTCCTTTACATACAGGGGAATCTGAGGAATCGAAACGCTGTAATGCCGTTTTCCCTCCAATTTTTCTCCGGTCCAAAAATCATACCAAATTCCTTCCGGGAGATAGACGTCCCGTCCGGTCTGCCCCTCCAAAATCGGCGCGGCAAGAAGACTTTCCCCTACCATATATTCCGTATCCAGCTCCAGAACCTGAGGATCATCAGGATAATCCAACACCAGCGCCCGAAAAGGCGGGATTCCCTCTTGATAGTACCTGCCGTAGGCGGAATAAAGGTAAGGAACCAAAGCGTTCCGGAAGGTCAAAAGATCCCGGCAGCGGTTTTTCAGGCTGTCATCTTCCAAAAGCTCGCCCCTTTTATTCTTTTCAATATCGAACTGATTCCAAGGTGCGTGAGGAATCATCCAGGCGTTAACAATAGACAGCGGGGACAACACGACGCTCTGCATCCTGCGGATCAATTCCTCTCCGCTTTCGCACTGACGCACCTCCGGGCTCCACAAAAGCCCGCAGAAGCTCATGTTTGCTACTGAGCGCACAAATTCCTCATGGCCGTACAGGTCGCTGTAAAGCACAAAAGGCAGATTGGCCCCATAGCTCCAGCTTGCCCGCACTTGGGAATAAGTCCGGCGGTTCCGCTTTTTATATTCTTCCAATAGGGTATTCTGTACCAGCACACCGAAGAAATTTTTATATTCTTCTCCACTGAGTCCTCCCGGGAATTGAGCAAAATCCGGGAAAAACCATCCGCCGGTATAGTCGGAACCGTCGCATTCATCCAGTTTCACCGCTCCGATTCCTTGATTCATCAGCTCTCCCTGACGTTTTCCCCAAATTTCCCGGCCTTCCTCTAAAGTAAAGTCCGGCACCAAGCCGCCCCAAACCTCATAGTCTCCTGTGTAAGGCAGCAGTTCTTCATAATATCTGGCAGTGGGATGCACATAAGCCTGCTCCCAAAGATTTAACTCCAGCCCCATTTTTTGGGCTTTTCCGATCAACTCATCTGGGTTCGGGAAACGAACCGGGTCCCACTCATAAGAACAGGAATAGGCGTGGCTGTGCCAGCCCGGTTCCAGCCCCAGCATACTCAAGGGCATCCGGTCCTGTTCCATCTCATCCATCAGGCGGTAGATCTCCTGCTGATTTGCAGGACCATAACAGCGGTATAGATTTCCCAAGCCCCAAATCGGCGGCAGGAACCCGCCCCCGCAAAACAGGTTGTAATCGGCAACAACATCCTTTATCGTTTCTCCCACAAAGATGTAAAGAATAACGCCCTTTACCCCCTGTATGTAAATCCTCATCTGGTCGCTGTTTTGAGCTTCCTCGTAGAGTTCTTCCGTTCTGGTCGCAATTTTTTCTTTTCTCTTTAATTGCTTTTCCGCTTTCTGAACCGTTTTCGCGGAACCACAGTCAAACTCCACATTTTTACAGGTATCTACCAACACGCCATATCCCCTGGTGGATACATAAAAGGGAACAGGGGCGTGAGAATCCCCATTGTCTTTCGGGGCGTCGGCATTGGTTCTCAAAAGTTTGCGCTTGCCGTTTTGCCGAAAGGACTCAAACTGCAAACCAAACCCATAAATGCTCTCCCCCTTTTGAATCGGAAGAGTGGCCAAAAAGCCCGATTTTCGCACCTCTTCCTCAAAAGGCTTTGCAAAGGGGAAGGAAAGGAATCCTTTTTCCCGTAATTCTTCCCGCATTTTCTCGCCGGCAAAGCGTTCCGGCGTCAATTCCTGAGGCGATCCCAAAACCACCTTCCAAATCCTAGGGGCAATCTGTTTTACTTTCATGCTGATACCACCCTTTCCCGTCTCAATTTCTATTCACACAGCTTCATTCCGCCGGCGGTACCGGAATTTCCCGCTCCAGATGAAGGGAATAAATCAGGCAGTCCTTTACCGGCTTCCCGAAATAAGCGCCCAAAGCGTCCCGGTAGATATTAAGCTGTCCGCTGTACTTTTCGATAAAATCCTGTTCACTTGCCATTCGGTCTGTTTTATAATCCACGATTACGATACCGTCCTTTTCTTCCAGCACCGCATCTGCGATTCCCTGAAGGAGCACCTTTTCTTTTTGAAAGGAGTCTTGTAAATCAGGGTCTACCCGTCCGGCATCGATTTCAAAAATAAACTGATATTCCCGATATAATTTCTCGGCCTGTTCCATCCGCTGCAAAAGCGGGGAGGACAAAAAACTTCTGATCTTTTTGCGGTTTAAAACCGCTTCTTCTCTGGAAGTCAAAAAGCCTTTTTCCACCAGCCTGTGGATTTCGCCGTCCAAATCCTGCTTGGCCCGGTGATAATCGGCGTACTGCATAAAACTGTGCAGCACCGTTCCCCTCCTGGCGCCGGTCATTTCGTCCCCCTCCTCAGAAAGGGACAGCTCCGGCAGTTCACCTGTGGTTTCCATCAGTTCTTTTTGCGCTAACTGAGTCGCGGTCACCTTGGCCGGAAGCTCTGACAGTTCCCTATAAGGATACTCAAAATGCAGGGATTTTTCAAGGCTTTTCACAATTTTTTCATCGGGCAAAGCAGTAAAGGAAATCACTTCCTGTTCTCGTTCCGCTTCTTGGGTAGAACGCGCCCGGATACACTGAATACATCCCAACACAACCGGCTTTTCCTCTCCATTCAAAAGCTCCCCAAAGCCGTGCTCCTTTGCCAGCGCATGAAGAATCCAGGAAAGATAGCTCGTGTTCCCATTTTCCTCTGAGGCCGCTTCGATCGATTTCTCCAAATCCTGCCCGGAGCCCAGTAAGATCAGCTTTTCCTTTGCTCTGGTAAGCGCCACATATAAAATCCGCATTTCTTCCGACAGCGTGTCCTGACGCACAGCCAGCCGGATTGCCTCCAAAGGCAGATTGGAATATTCTTTGAGCTCTTCCGGCTTTCGTACATTCATACCAAAGCCGTAAGTTTCATGCAGAAGAAAACTTTTGCTGAGATCCTGTAAATTGAATTTCTTGCTAAGATCCGCCACAATACAGATCGGAAATTCCAGTCCCTTCGAGCTGTGAATACTCATAATCCGCACCACATCCGCCTTCTCCGAAACGGTGTTGGCACAGTTAAAGTCCTCACCCCGCTCTGCCGCCCGGTCCATAAACCGCAGGAAACCGGAAAGTCCCCGATAGCCGATTTCCTCATAGCTTCTGGCGTAGCTTAACAGCAAGCGGAGATTGGCCTTTTTCTGTTCTCCGGAGGCCATTGCCTCCACCGCGAATAAAAACCCCGTCTGATCGTAGATCCGCTGGATCAGACGGTCGGAAGATAACACCGCAGCCTGTTCCCGCAAGGCGCCAAGCATTTTAAGGAAATGCTCCGCTTTCTCATTTCCTGCCTGAGCGGATTGCACCAACGCCAAATAAAGCGGAGCTCGCTTATCCTCTAACCGAATCGCGGCAATTTCATCAGGAGTGAATCCAAACATGGGGGAAATCAAGACGGAAAACAGCGGAATGTCCAACAAGGGATTGTCGATGATCCTCAGCAGATGAAGCATCACCGAAACCTCGGAAGAATCAAAATAACCGCTGCTGGAGTCCGAAAAGCAAGGGATTCCCTTCTGCGTCAGCTCTTTGACGTAGCAGTCCGCCTTTCCCTTTTTCGAACGAAGCAGGATGCAGAAATCCCGGTAAGTACAGGCTCTGAGCTTTCCGTTTTCCGTCACCGGGTATCCGGAAGCTACCATCCGTTCAATCAGTTCCGCCGCGTACTGCGCCTCCAATAAGGTCTTTTCATCTAGGCTTTTGCCCGATCTGACAGGTCTTTCTTCCTGAGCCGGGAGCTCCAGCAGATGCAATTCTGTCATCCCCCGGTCATGAGGAAGGTAACTGGCACTGGGAATCAAATATTCTTCTTCAGTATAATCCACATCTCCTAAGCTTTCGCTCATCATAGCCGAAAAAATCTGATTGACAGAATCGGTGACCTCCTTCCGGCTTCGGAAATTATTCTGCAACACAATTCTCGCGGTCTGAGTTTCTTCCGGCCGATCCCTGTCATAGGGAGGAAACAGCTTTTTCCGACGGATAAACAAGGAAGGCATGGCATTGCGGAAACGATAAATGCTCTGCTTCACGTCCCCCACCATAAAAAGATTCCCCGCCGAATCAAACAGGTCATCCCCGTCTAAGGACACCTGATCCTCCCCATCGGACAACGCCCAGAAGATCAGGTTCTGCACCTGATTGATGTCCTGACATTCATCCACCAGAATCTCAGCAAAGGAAAGTTCTTTCGCCGTATCAGTCTTATAGCAGCACTCCCCTTCCCGTCTTACCAGAAGGGAGAGAGCCAAATGCTCCAAATCGTTAAAGTCTATTAGATTCTGTTCCCGTTTTTCTTCTTCCAAACGATGGTAAAATTTTTTTACGTAAGAGAACAAAGGTCCGATATACGCTCTGAGATATTCCCGATCGCTTTGAAATTCCTCCTGAGTCAGAAGATATTTTTTCCCCAAAGACTCCAAAAGCTCCATTCCCTGATTCCGCAATGCCTTAATGCAATCTAAAAGGGATTTGTCCTCAAAGCCCCGGATGGGGGAAAACCGCTTTTTCTCGTGCGTCTTTACGATGCTGCAAACCCGGTCCCATTCGCCGTTTTTCAGCGCCTTCCGAGCCCTGCGTATCGCATCCAAATCAAGCTCCAAAGCGGGGGAATACTTCTTCCTGACTTCTTCCTGAGAGGAAGCAAGCTCCATAGCAGAAGTTAGAGACCGTTCACAGTTTGAAAGGCTCTTTTCTACATAGTCAAACACCGGCTTTCCCCAGACAGAATCCAAAAACGGACTGTCCTCCTGATACTGTTTCAAGAACTGATCCAGCCGATGAAAGGGGAAAGAATAAGAACGCATCCAATGGTACACCCCGAGAAGAATGTTAGAAAGCCTTCGGTCGTCCCTGCCGCCGAAATACCGGGCGAGGGACAAAAAATCCTCTTCCTCCGAGTCATAACAGCTTTCGATAAATTCTTCCAGTACATCCTGTTCCAAGAGTTTTATTTCATTTTCATCCGCCAGCCGGTACCGGACGGAAAGGTTCAGTTGATCCACATGATCCTTAATCAGGTCACTGCACAGCGCGTGAATGGTACAGATTTTTGCCTTGGAAAGCAGCGTCTGCTGGGTCTGAAGCAGAGCGTTTTCCGGATGTTCTTCCAACAGAGCGGAAAGCTTGTCCTGAATCCGCTCCCGCATCTGAGCGGCCGCAGCCACGGTAAAGGTTACGATTACCAGCCTATCCGCCATCACCGGCTGCTCTGAGGTAAGCATTTCGATGACACGCTGGGTCAATACCGCCGTTTTTCCGCTGCCCGCCGCCGCAGATACCAAAATATTTCCCGGCTTTGCGAAAATCGTATCCTGCTGGACAGGGGTAAAGGACATTTTACTCATCCTGCTGCTCCTTTCTCAGTAAGTCAAAAATCTCTTTCTTTTTCAGGTTCTGGTATTCATTCACCGGATCGGTTTCCTCAAATCGGCAGATCGTCTGATAATCGCAGTAAGCGCAGCTGTCGATCCCCGGCCCTACCAGAGGCTTCGCCTCAATATTGCCGCCGTAAAGCTCTTTGACCATCTGTTCCAAAGATCCTTCAATGGAACGAAATAACAGCTCTAGCTGTTCCTGCGTCAATAAGGACTCCATACTGGCCGAATCAAAATAATCCTCACTGGCCTGGTGCTCTACAAAAATATCCTCCCTCAGCCGTTTTTCCTTGTCATAAGCCTTGGCCTTGACAGAAAGAGGGGTATAGATTCCAGAAAAGCCCGGCTCCATCGCGGTCATTACCTGATCCTCGTTGAGGATAATCCCCTTCATCCGATAATGGGACGCCAGATTCTTTTGCTGCTCGTCCTTTCCCGCTTCCCGGGAGAGCTTCCCTTCCGCCTCTGAGGCAGGAAGATAAAGCGCCCCTGCTCCGGTTACATTCCGATAACTGCCGGCGCCGTTTTTCTCTAAACACATAAGGTATAAAAACATCTGTAGGTTCAGCCCATTCAGAATATCCGCCAGACGGAAGTCCTTGGTTCCCGTTTTATAGTCGATTACCCGGACGTAATCCTTTCCATTTTCGCTCTGATAGCGGTCGATCCGGTCGATGGTTCCCTGTACCTGAATGGTAATCCCGTCTGAGGAATGGAAGGTATAGGGCTTCATATTTCCGGTTTTTCCGATCTCATACTCAAAATCAGAAGGGCGGAACTTGCTTTGGGAAAGCTCCTCAAACAAATGCTCTACCAATTGATACACGCTGTCCTGAATTCTGCGGTACAAATACAAGAACCGCTTGCCCTGCCGTTCATAGCCTCCCAATAAGGTGACGGTCTCATCCACTGCCTCCTGAATCAGTTTTCTGACCTTTTCTCCGTCGAAGACAGAGTAATCCGTAATCTGGCGGCAAACCTGATAAAGGATATGGTGTACCACGGTTCCCCGGTTCAGGGGATTCAACTGTACCCGCTCCCGCTTTTGCAGATGAAGCCCCTGCTCGCAGAAATAACGGAATTTACACTGATGAAACTGCTCTACTCTGGTAGGAGACATCAAAACCGAACGGCCAAATAGCTCTATGGTCTGATCTCTGCGCTCCAAGCGGAATTTCCCCTTGGTAAGATTGGAAAACAGCACTTCGATCCAGGAGGCATAAACCGGGTCCCTCTCAAAATAGCTGCGCAGGCTGGCGGTAAAAGAAGTATCCTCCCTGAAATGATGCGCCAGCATGGAAAAGGCGGTCTCAGGGCTTTTGCAGAAAAAGAGGCTGTCCATATCCTCTTTATCGGTCACGACCTCTTCCCCAAACATCTTCCTAAGCTGGGGAAACAGATAAGACAATGCAGCTGACGCTCCCCGTACATCCCCCTTTCTGGCCGATAAGATCAGGAAATGGGTGGGGGCTGTCATGATTTTATAGGCGATAAACCGCTCTTCCTTGATCTGCTCCTTGACCGGCTGAGAAAGCTCCAACCCCTGCTCTAAGAGAATCTCCCTCTCCCGGTCGGTAAATACACCTCCGCCCGAGGGCAGATAGGGGAACACCTTGTCATTGACTCCCAGGATAAACACTGCTTTCGGACAGTCGGTGCGAATTCGTTCCGCACTCCCCGCCGTTACGCTGTCTAAGGTTTGCGGGATGGTTCCCAAATCGAACTTTCCAATCACCAGGGAAAAAAGCTCCAAATACCGCTTGGGAGTCACAGCCCTTCTTCCTAAGGTTTGGGCCAATAAACGGGCGGCTTCTCCAATCAATTCCCAAACTCTGCGGTACTCCCGGGCAAGTTCCAACTCTTCCCCAGTCGTTCCTTCCTGTAGGATCGAACGTATTTCTTCTACCTGCTCTTTGGTTCCCATCTTTTTTAAATAAGAAAGAATTCCCTGACTGATGGTATACCCGTCGGCATGGAACATCTTTTCCCGCAGTTCCTTTAACCCGTCGGTTACAAAAACCCGGATTCGGTTTAACAGCGCAAGACGTTCCCTCTGTTCTTCTTCCTGAGCGGAATCCCTAGGGGGACTTACCCCGTAAATGCTGTAGGTAAACTCCGAAAGCCAGCCCTCCCCCTTAATACTCCAAAGGTAAACATAGTTTTCTAAAAAAGACACTTCCTCATAAGTAAAGGGAGTGACTCCGCATTTCAGAAGGGAAAGGATCTTGTCAGAGGGATAATTTCCAGAGGCCGCTTCCAAAGACATTGTGACAAAGCGGATCAAAGGATGGAGGGAAATATCCTTTCTGCTGTCTATATAATAAGGAATTTCATACTTTTCAAAAGAGGTCTCCAACGCATGGCGGTAGGTCTCCAAATCCCGGGAAACTACAACGCTATCCCGATAGCGCCGTCCCTCCTATGCCACCCGTGCCCTGATCTGTGCCGCCGCAAGGTCGGTCTCCTCATAT
>CALWNT010000171.1 GCA_944382885.1 uncultured Clostridia bacterium
CCGGTTCTATCACTTGGCTTGTCAGGGTTCCGCCCCCGACACGACGGGTTCCTTTGGTACACGCCAAAGGAACCAAAACGTGCCCCTCGCCGGGGAGGCTGTACGGGTCTTAAAAGTTGCCTCCTAACAAAGTACAACGGAAAATGTTAGTTTCTGACAAAACAGTCTCCAGCACCAGCGATAAACTAAATTTTCCCTTCTTAGCGTGGTTAGGAGAACACTTAATAGATCCGTACTAAAGCCCCTGCGGCGCTTGAGCAGGGCCCTTTCCACCTTTTGGGCAAACAAAAGGTGCCGGGGTCTGGGAGCCGGTGCTCCCAGATGCTTTCTTCTTTCGCTGAAAGATAGTTATAAAGAAATCCTTTTTAAATAGAAAGATAAATTTCTGTTTACGATCCATCTTGCCATATGACAACCTCCTATTATGAGATGAATTTGGGGAAAAGATAACAAAAGGGCTGGCAGAAATCTGCCAGCCCTTTTACCACGTATTTTTATAAAAATATCTCAATACAGATCGCCTGATTCTTTTGCATCCTTATTTGGAATCTTCCCGCAAAAGCTTCAGCCGCAGCGGCCTTTTCGTCAGAAACTCCAATCCCTTTTCCATTGAGGAATTTGGATGCTGCTCAACATCCCTGCCCAGCGCCACCGGCTCATCAATCTGGTAAAGATATCCTACTTCCTTCCCGTTATGGGTAATAGAACCGTCATCAGAGATACACAGCAGGGTCGGCTTATGGGAAAAGGCTTCGGCCAGTTTTTGATTGGGAGTAACAGTGCTCCCCGTCCTCAAGACCTCAAAAAGGCAATTGGAGCCATGATACCATTTACCAGATTCGCCCATAGAACGTCTCCTCCAAGATCAGTTGCTGAATCCCTGTTCTTCCAGACAGTTGATACAGCGCATCTGGGGAGAATCCGGATGCATCTGCATAAATTCAATGCGGTTTCCGTCCGGGTCTTTCGCCCAACACTGCCAGTTTTTATCCTTTCCCTGAGACGGCTTGGCGTCAAGCGTTACACCGTTTTCTTCCAGTCTCCGGGCAATTTCGTCAATATCGTCTACTTCCAGACAGAGATGAGAATAAGAGGCCGGTGTATTCTCCCCCTCTCTGTTATAAAACAGCTCAATAAAAGAATTTTGGTTCACCTTCAGGTATTCGATCCACGGATTCCCTTGATCGTCCGGGATCGAGAAAGCATGATAAAATCCCAGTATATCACAATAAAAATGCAATGACGCTTTCATGTCGGCAACAGTATAGGCGGTATGTCCAATTCCCTTAATCATAAAATTCCCCATCCTTTTCTCTCAATCATGATTTAAACTCAATCCATTGGAGAAAGCCAAAAACGGCGTTAAACCTTCCTGACCTCTGGCCCTTTTCCCGTCAGCTTTCTGCCGCTGGTTCGATACGGTTTTTCTAACTGTCCAGGCTGCTCGCTCTCTTTTTATTTCAGAAAGGTCTTGTAGTCCTCATAATTCTGTCGAAGCAGTTCCGGGGTATTTAACCCATATGGACAGTGATTGACACAGTGATTACAGTGAATACAGTCGTCAATACGGCTCATTTTTTCCTGGCTCTCCTCCGTCAAAAATTGAGCAGAAGGCGCTCTTCTCAAAAGCAAGGACATTCTTGCCGCAGTAGGAATATCGATTTTAGCAGGACATGGCAGGCAATATCCACAACCCCGGCAGAAATTCCCCGCAAGCTCTTTCCGGTCGGCTTCTATCTTCTTTTGCATTTCCGGTGTCATGACTGGAGGATGATCCTGATAAGAAATAAATTCCTCTAATTCTGATAACCGCTGTACGCCCCAGATCGGCAGCACATTATCAAACTGATCCAGATAAGCATACGCCGCAGCAGAATCGGTAATCAATCCGCCGGACAAGGCCTTCATTGCGATGAAGCCCACATTTTTTTCTTTGCACAGTTTCACAAGCTCCCTGTCCTGTTCCCCTGCCAGATAACTGAAAGGAAACTGCAAGGTGTCGTAAAGCCCTGACTCCACCGCTTCTTTGGCTACTGCCACACGGTGGTTGGTAATTCCGATAAAGCGGATCTTTCCCTGTTTTTTCGCCTCCAGCATCGCTTCATACAAACCAGTTCCATCCCCAGGCTTGGGACAGAAAGAAGGATTGTGAAATTGAAGAATATCCACATAATCTGTCTTTAATAAAGAAAGGCTGGTCTCCAGATCTTTCCAAAAACCTTCCACCGTCACAGAAGGCGTCTTGGTTGCCAGAAAGATATGCTCTCTGACGTCGCTTAACGAATATCCTATTTTTTCCTCACTGTTAGAATATCCTCTGGCCGTATCAAAAAAGGTGATTCCGCTCTCATAAGCCCTTCTGAGAATCGCCTTGGTCTCATCAAAGGAAATTCTCTGAATCGGCAGAGCGCCGAATCCGTTTTTCGGCACGGTGATACCGGTTCTCCCCAAGGTTACTTTTGTCATACTTACCTCACTCCTTTTTACATGATGACTATTTTTTGAAACTATATCTTCTGTTATTGTAGCATTTTTCACCGAAAACAGCAAGCAAAATACGAGAAAGGTCTTACAAAATCCGCTCCCGGAATTTGTAGCGATTTCACATATCAAAAAGGCGCCGCCAACCCCTGTCGACAGCGCCCTCCTGCTATTGAGCATCCTTGTTTTTCAGCAGATGTACGTCAAGCTGATTAAAAGGAATACTGATTCCGTTTTGATCAAACTGCTCTTTGATACCTTCCAACAAATCGTATTTCAGCGTCCAATAATCGCTGTTTTTTACCCAGACTCGTACCACGATTGTAACCGCGCTGTCCGCAAATGCCCCGACTCGAACAATCGGTTCCTTCTCCTCATTCAATGCCAAAGGATGTTCCTCCAAAAGCTTTGAGATCAGCTGCTCCGCGAGCTTAAAATCATCGCTGTAGGAAATCGGAACATCTAAATCCAACCGGCGTTTATCCTCCCTGCTGTAATTGATGATCTGCCCGTCAGAGATCAAACCATTTGGAATATAGATCGCCTTGTTGTCAACCGTATTGATTTTGGTATGCAATACATTGATATGCGCCACACTTCCCTCCACTCCGTCTACCATAACATAATCACCTAATTCAAAGGGCTTGGAAAACAGCAGGATAATTCCTCCGGCGGCATTTGCCAAACTGTCCTTAACAGCCAAGCTGACCGCAAGACCCAATACGCTGAATAAGGCCACGATACTGGTCATTTCCACCCCGATCGTAGATAAAATAATAATCACAAGCAAAATCAATAGGATAATTTTACAAGAAGTATGTATAAATTTGTGCATCGTAACGTCAATTTTGCTCTTTTTCAGTGCTTTTGACAACAATTTTAAGAGTATTTTAATCAAAAGCAGTCCTACCGCCAAAATAATCGCTGCGGTAATAAGTTTAGGGAGATAGGTTTCTAATAAAGATAATAAGTGTTTCATTTTGTTCTTTCCTTTCCTTCTAACTATGAACTGAACGTCCCTGCTGTTCCAATGTCTGCTGTCATGACAACCGCCGGTCAACGCCGTATCAGCAATAATACTTTTTTCTTCGTTTAAACTATTATTGTATGAAAATCATTTTATAAAAACGATATTTTATTACCCTTTTTCCAAATACTCCTACTATTTTTATAAACCATCTATATATCAGACGGAAAAGATGTTTTCTTAAATCAACAAATTCAAACTATTTTTAGATACAATATTGCCAATTCAACAAAAATGTTATAAAATTATATTATGTATTAAGGGGTTTACGAGAGGTTGTGTATTATGAAACGAAAAATTTTGGTCTTGATTGGAGACAATTCACTTTCTTATGGTAAAGTTTGCGCCCAACTGCTTAAGAATCTGAATTTCAATGTCATTCTGTCTTCCAACGATGGGC
The DNA here is from genome assembly GCA_944382885.1 of uncultured Clostridia bacterium. GTDB lineage: Bacteria > Bacillota > Clostridia > Oscillospirales > Ruminococcaceae > Massiliimalia. Next base: position 3,909 of record CALWNT010000171.1, read on the forward strand.
TAAAAATTTTTGAAACCATAAAGCGCAGAGAACCTGATGTCGTTGTTCTCGATTATTACACACCTCACATCGATGCAGTTGGAATCATAAAAACGGCCGGTTATTCTTCGGACAAGCAGCCAATCTACATCGTTACCAGTTCGTACGATCATTCTTACATTAAAGAAGAAGTTTTAAAACTAGGAGCCGCAGAATTCAAGTTGGTTCCATTTGACCTAAATTCTCTCTGCAATGATATTGTCCGTTTGACAAAAAATGTAAGCCCCAACCAATCAAAATCATCAAGAGAAGCCTATTTGGAGGTAGCAATTACCAACGAGATTCGAAAAATCGGTATTCCCGCTCACTTAAAAGGCTATTACTATATTCGGGAATCTCTTGCAATTTTAGCACATCATCCAGATTTTATCAATATGGTGACCAAGGCTCTTTATCCGGAAGTTGCAAAAAAGTTTGGCACTACCTCTATTCGTGTAGAAAGGTCGATCAGAAACGCGGTGGATGTTGTCTGGCATACGGGGAACAAAGAAATTCTTCAGGAGTATTTCCCCAATATCCGTCTTCCTGAATGCAAACGTCCTTCTAACGCTGAATTCCTTGCTACTTTATCTGATTCTATCAGAATTATAGTTTCCTCTGATGAACAAATTGCATCTGACAAGTGAATTTATTTTGAGCTGTTCGGCAAAAACGATTTGGAAAAGGAGAGAAGGGAAAAGAGGATATCCACCAAATCATCCCATGACCTTTTCATTTTTTCTTATCGGACTTGCTTTTTGGATAGAATACGCTATAATAAACTTAAAAAATTTGTCTGCTTTTTCAAAACGGGAGCAGACTAAAAAAAGGGGTAATAATGATGTATCTTGCCAACGAAAACAGATATGATCACATGATTTACCGCAGATGTGGTGCAAGCGGCTTGAAATTGCCCGCCATTTCCCTCGGCCTGTGGCATAATTTCGGCTCGGTCAACAATCAGGAAGATATGAAAAAAATCCTGTTTACCGCTTTCGACAATGGGATCACCCATTTCGACCTGGCGAACAACTACGGTCCGGTCTATGGCAGTGCGGAACAGAATTTCGGCATGATTATGAAAACCGATTTGATGCCTTATCGGGATGAAATGGTCATCTCCACCAAAGCCGGTTATGACATGTGGAAGGGTCCTTATGGAGATCACGGCTCCAGAAAATATCTGGTTGCCAGTCTGGATCAAAGTTTGAAACGGTTGGGCTTTGATTATGTGGATATTTTCTATCATCATCGTCCTGATCCGGAAACCCCCATTGAAGAAACCATGCTGGCACTGGATCATCTGGTGCGTCAGGGGAAAGCGCTCTATGTCGGGATTTCCAATTACAACCGGGAACAGACCAAAAAGGCCTATGCTGTTTTGAAAGAACTGAAAACGCCCTTTATTATTCATCAGCCCTCTTATTCTATGATGAACCGCTGGATCGAAGAAGATGGCCTCAAGGATTACCTTTATGACAATGGAATCGGCTCTATCGCCTTCAGTCCTCTTCAGCAGGGAATCCTCACCGGTAAATATTTAAACGGTGTTCCGTCTGATTCCCGTATTGGAAATCACAAAAGCCCCTATCTCCACGAGTCCGACCTTGACCCGGCTGTGTTAGAGAAGGTTCGTGCTTTAAATGAAGTTGCTTTGGAACGCGGTCAGTCTCTGACACAGATGGCCTTGGCGTGGATTTTACGTGACGACAAAATCACTTCTGTTCTCATTGGCGCCAGCAAGCCGGAACAGATTCTGGAAAACATCAAGGCGTTGGAAAACACAACCTTCAGCCGTGAAGAGCTTAATTGCATTGACAATATCGTGATGGGATAATCACAAAAATCCCCCCTCTTTTTATCTGAAATTGCCGGATAAAAAGAGGGGATTTTGTTTTGAATAAATCTTTCCTTTTTTCATTGTCCCCACCTTCTTTCAGTGCTTCAGGCAGAGGACGTTATCTGCTCATCTGACGGATTTCCCGAATCAAAGCGAATACCTCCTGTTTTCGGTTAAAAACCGAAGGTGAAAAACGCACCGCGCCGTCAGGATTGGTTCCCAAGCTGTCATGGGCTAACGGAGAACATTGAAGCCCTCCTCTCAGGCAAAATCCCCTACGGCTGAGCTGTTCCACTACCTCGGTGGAGGAAAGTCCCTTGATGTTGAATAAAAAAATCGGTGCCCGGTCTCCTAAGGTCTCGAAGGGCGTACAGATTTTAACCCGGTCGTATTCCTGAACTCCTTGATAAAGAGTGCGGCACAACTCCCATTCATACTGATAGATTCTCGGAAGGCCCAGACGGTTAATATGAGCAAGCCCCCCTTCCAGAGAAAGGATGCCTACAGTGTTGATGGTACCGCTCTCATACCGGTCGGGAAGGAAATCCGGCTGACTCAGTTCGTTGGACAAACTGCCGGTCCCCCCTTCCATCAGAGTAGACAGGCGGCAGTCGGTATTTAATACCATCAATCCAGTACCAGTAATGCCGTAAAGTCCTTTGTGCCCGGCAGTACAGAGGATATCAATGTTCATCTTCGGTAAATCCAAAGGAAGTACCCCGGCGGTCTGGGCGGCGTCTACAATCAGCAAGATCCCCTGTTGACGGCAGAGCTGTCCCAATTCCGCGATGGGCAGAATGGTTCCGGTGACATTGGAAGCATGGGTGCAGACAATGGCTCTGGTATCCCGCCGCAAGTAAGAGGCAAAGCTGCGCAGGGTGCGCTCCGTATCTCCCTCATATACTGTTGCCACATCGTATTCAATCAGCCGTTTTTCTGCCAGGGTGTGGATAGGACGGATCACGGAATTATGTTCTAAATTGGAAAGAATGATATGTCCTCCGTCCAGCATCACCCCTTTGATTGCCATGTTTAAGGCCTGGGTGCAGTTGGAGGTAAAAATAACCTGTTCCGGAGAAACATGAAAAAAATCCCCCAGCTTGCTGCGCACCTCATAGATTTTCTGTGAGGTGCGCAGAGAAAGCTGGTGTCCGCTTCTTCCGGCGTTTCCGCCGTAGATTCTGATCCCGTTGATTACACTTTTTAAAACGGTTTGGGGTTTTGGAAAGGTAGTGGCCGCATTATCAAAATATATCATCATTTCACCTCAAAGCATGTTACTGTACGTGAATCACCCTGATCCCGGCATTTTTCAGAATTTGAGCCGCCTCTAAGCTGTCCCCGGAAGGTACCAGGGAATAGCTGCAGCCGGCTCTGCCCACCGATTTCGGGGTTGGGATCACCCGGGAAGCGATGCCGTGCCTTTTCAGAATCTCTCTAGCCTTATAGACATAGGTGAGCGAAACGAAGCTTAAATAATGTTCACTCAAGTCCAGGTCACCCTTTCCAGTTTGTTTGGGAATCTTAAGGAAAAACAGATTCCCTTTTTATTGTATGCGAAAGGGAAAAGGCGGGTGTGTAGCTGAGAACGCCTTGAGGGAATAAAATCAGTTTTCAATCAGCGCCACAGCATGGGCACTGATTCCTTGTTCTTCTCCTGTAAAGCCCAGCTTTTCTTCCGTAGTAGCCTTGACGTTCACAAACTCCGACGGGATGCGGCAGGCTGCCGCGATGTTTTCACGCATGGTATTGATATAGGGGGCGAGTTTCGGCTTTTGCGCAATCACTGTGGCGTCGATATTGACAATTCGATATCCTTGCTTTTCCAGGAGGGAGACGGCATGGGAGAGAAGCTTCAGGCTGTCGGCTCCCTCATAGGCGGGATCGGTATCAGGAAAGTGCTTTCCAATATCCCCCAATGCAGCGGCGCCCAATAACGCGTCGGTAACTGCATGGAGCAAAACGTCCGCATCGGAATGTCCTAAAAGGCCCAGATGGTGAGGAATCTCCACTCCACCCAATATCAGCTTTCTGTTCTCCGTCAAACGGTGTACATCATATCCGTGTCCGATCCTCATGTTTTTCCTTCCTCCTTTTTCCAGCACCTGAGCGATCAAATGATCCTCCGGCGTGGTGATCTTGATATTCTCATAACTTCCCTTTGCCACAAATACCGGTGTGCCCACAGATTCAATAAGCTGGCAGTCATCAGTATAGTCCTGTCCCTCTGCGGCGGCTTTTTGAAGCGCCTTTTCATAAAGGGATTTTGAGAATACCTGAGGCGTCTGAATCTGCCAGACACGGCTGCGGTCTGGGGTAGAAAGGACAAAGGAGTGCTCATCGGTAATTTTTACCGTGTCCTTGGAAGGTACGCCCAAGGTGGCCGCCCCATACTTCACCGCACATTCGAGGACATGCAGAACGTCCTCCTTCCGGCAGAGAGGCCGTGCTCCATCATGGATTGCCACATAGGAAGAATCCGGGGAAGAGGCAAAAACGCCCTTTGCGACTGATTCCTGTCTGGTATCACCTCCTGGGATGATTTTTATGTCTTTATGAAAAGTATATTCCCCACAGAGGGACTTCATGTCATCCACTCGGTCTTTTCTCACTACCAAAATGATTTCAACGATTTCTTCTATCCTGTCAAACAGCAGGAGACTGCGTACGACAGCGGGGACTCCCCCGACGGGCAAAAGCTGCTTGTCAACGCCGCCCATCCGAGAGGCCGACCCTGCCGCTACAATAATTCCGGAAACAGATTGTTCCGCCATAAAGATCACTTCCTTATTAGATTGGTTCTCTTGAATTTTAGTATAACAAGAAAACAGGAAAAGCGCCAGTGGAAGAACTTTAAAAAGTTCCTCCACTGGCGGAGAACAAATCGATAAACTTTCGTTGAAAACGGGATCTATATAAAATGAAAGTAAAAACCCGATAGGTGAGTTTACAAAATCAAAAGACTATCTCTCATATCTTAAAATATCTTTTTTTCTTAATAAAACTAATTCTTTTACGCACGCTATTGTTTTAGCGTCTGGATTGATAAATCTTATAGGTGTTATACAAACTGCATTAAACTCTTTTTCAAAAATCTTTTTTTGCTTTCCTCCTGGCTGAGCACATCCGCCACAGCCACAGCAAATATCAACATTCTCCCAAACAATTTTTTTACTTACTTCATCCAAAGAAGCATCTTCAAACCAATTAGAACCACTGTCATCAGTCCATATCGTGAAAGGAGAAAATTGCTCTTCCTCACCAGTACCATTGACTAAAATAAAGCAAACCGGTTCCTTTTCATACATTACCAACCAATAAAGCTGATTTTCCCAATAGCCTTTACCTCGAATAAAAGACATTTCCTCCGTTATCAGAAAATGGATAAAATCCAAAGCGTTTTTTTGCATATCGCCAGTAAGTGCTTCTAGAATATCTTGTTTTAATTCATATTCCCTCATAATACTGTCCCCCTATCCTGCTTTTTGAATCTAAATATTCCGAATTAGGACGTTTTCTTATGTATTTGAACTCAAAATATTGAACAGATTTTACTGCCAACAGTCGTCTGATAGCAATATCGTTATTACAGTTACTATAAGCAATTATAACATATATACGGTAAATATGGTAAGACGGTTTATATTTATCCTGTGAAAAATATTTAAGTAAAATCATTTTGTTTCTTCTTATTTTCCCGTCCCGTTGAGAAGAAAACCGTCCTCTGTCCAGAAAAAGCTGAGAATAAGTGCACCAATTTGCCAAACCCTCATATGATGTAGTAAGGCTTCGGCTGAATTATTTAAGTAGGGGGATTACTCATGGCAGAAAATAATTTCACTTCTCCAAACTCCGCCAGCAGCGGTTGTTTTAAAGAAGCGGTCTGCATCAATGCCGGCAGGGTCTATGACAGCTGTTCTGACAAAGACTGTGTGGAACTGCGCGTCGTATTCACCGACACAGCCCAGCAGATCATCGACAATGCGACCAGCATCAAATGTAAAGCCGTACAGGTCATGGACGTTTTCATGGATGTGGAACCGGTTCCATTTAATAAGGGCTTCTATTCCGTAGACATGACATTCTATTTTGTCGTACAACTGGAAGCCTGCACCATGGAAACCGTGACACCAATCCCAGTAGACGGCCTCGCGGTGTTTACCAAAAAAGTCATCCTGTACGGCAGCGAAGGAAATGTCAACGTATTTACATCTGACAAAAACTGCGTTTGCCCGCAGAATACTTACGCCAAGGATACTACGCCAAAATCAGTGGTGCAGGTGGTTAACCCGATCTGTCTGGCGGCCAAAATCAAGGAATGCTGTCCGACAGAATGCTGCGTCAGCGTACCGACCTCTATCGCCAACCGCTTTGACGGCGAATTCACCACAGTAGTTACCAACAAATTTGTAGAAGTCACTTTGGGCGTATTCTCCATCGTTTCCCTGGAACGTACCGTTCAGATGATGATTCCGGTTTACGATTTCAGCATCCCGGATAAAGAATGCGTCCAGACCAACGATGACCCATGCGAACTCTTTAAGAGAATTAAATTCCCGGTAAATGAATTTTTCCCGCCCAGACTGAGCGAACTTCAGGAAGAAGACGGCTGTGGCTGTGACATTCCTTTGGACCGCCAATAATGGCAAATGAAAAACGCAGTAAGTAAAAGAAAGTTTCCGATAGCCGGGTAACAAATACAGCAAAATCGAAAAGGGCCTCAAACGTATTAGTGATAGCAGGCCTAATGACAACAAAAATCCCTGTGCCTAACATCTGTTAGGCACAGGGATTTTTCTTACTCATCTTTTACTGATTAGGGAGCAGACTACAAACTCAATCTCCTTACAGTTTCTGATATGCTTCATCTGAGACCGGTTCTAACCATTCGTTTGAGGTCTCTTCTCCTGGCACTTCAACCGCAATATGGCTGAACCAACTGTCCGCCTTTGCTCCGTGCCAATGCGCCACGTTCGCAGGAATGGTAATGACCATTCCTGGAGTCAGACTGACGGCGTCTTTTCCCCGTTCCTGATACCATCCTTCTCCTGCGGTACAGATCAACAGCTGTCCGCCTCCGCTTTTGGCATGGTGGATATGCCAGTTGTTCCGGCATCCCGGTTCAAAGGTGACATTGGCCAAAGGCACCGATGTTTTGCCCGGTTCTGTCAGCGGATTAAGATAGGAGTTTCCGGTAAAATATTGAGCAAATCCCTCATTCGGCATACCGGTACCAAATAGATTTGCTGCTTCAAATTCCGCTTTGTCTTGGATTTTCATTTCAGGTTCTCCTTTATCTGATATTTATTTGTGGTAGAATAGCAACAGAAAAGCTTGCGCAATCTGTTGCTATCAGGGAGTTTTTTGCCGGCCATAAAGGGCGGCCGGCATTTTGCCCTTTGGGCCAAAACTGAAAACATCCCGGTCAAGAAAACCTTACGGTTTTCTTCGGCTGATACCGGGACGGGCTAGTGCCCTTACTGTCATGGTATAATAACCTCTATGGTACCCGAAATCGAAGATTTCGACCATGACGAGAACATTGTTCCCTATGACAGAAAACCTTACGGTTTTCTTCGGCTGACGCCGAGGCGGGCTTGCGCCCTTACTGTCATGGTATAATAGTCATCCTGTCAATTCACCTCGTATTTTTACAACCGCTTTCAAAGGAGATTGTCTCCTTCCGGCGCAAAAATAAAGGTATTCCTCTCGGGAATACCTTTATTATAGTCCTGTTTTTCCGCAATGTCTAATACCTATCTGATATCATCAACTATGCTTATCAGGTATCTTAACTTATGATGACTGTTACCCTTCATACCGGACTTTCTCTGCAAACTTCAAAACCTCTGCCGCTTCTTCTTCGTCACGACAGGAAAGGTTGTAAAATACGCCTTCTGGCCGCAGATGTTTTAACATGGTTTCCAGCTCGTCAAGTTCTACATTTACCTGAATCATCCTGCCGGAATCCTGAATTTTTCTCAGCATAGGCAGCCAGTAAGATGCGGACGGCTGGCCCGCTCCCGGCACCCACTGAATCCCTTGAAGCTTTTTCATGTTTAACAGCCCGTCTAAATGCTTGATCGCCCCAGGGCCGTCCATATGATAAATATTCGCGTCCAGATAATCCAGTTCCAGCTCCAGTTCCGGTGCGATCAGATCTTCAAACATATCCTCGGAGATCATGCAGCAGAAATCACAGCTTGTCACATACCATTTACTCGGATGCCAGATCCCCGACCAATTGGCGCTTCCCCGCTGGTACTGAGTCGTAATGGTGTAGAGTTCGTCGCAGATTTCCTGAAAGCCTTTCAGCAGCGCCATTGTTCCCTTTTGAATAAACTCTGGGTGGTCTATGGTATCATAACAGAGATTCTCCGGCCCACGCATAGAAACCAGCCCATCCGCGCCGGGATGAAGATCTGTGATTCCCACAATATATTTGTCTTTGGCGTCCTCTGCAATGGCCTTGGTCATCTCCATCAGTTTTTGGTAATATGCTCCGTTTCGATCCAGTGTAAAGGCAGGTCCCTGTTCCACATCCTCGTCAGATAAAAAGGGCACTGCCCAAGCGGTATCTTCTCCAAAAATCATTTCCGTTCCATAAAGAGAGGCGAATACATCGGGACCTAGATTGGGCCAGAGCATCGGAAAAGCTTCTCCGGCATATACGGTATTCTGCATCTGAAGATTCCCGTTTTGAATTACGAATTCTGTATCCGTCCACCGATCTTTCAGCGTTTTATGCTTGGACTCCAGGAGTTTAGTTCGATTCTTCTTGGGTGCCGTAATATTCAGCAGCGGCCTGTCGTGGTTTTCCAACGCCCAGAACGCTTCATATCGTTTTTGAATCTGTTCCCAGTTTTCACAGTATAGCGTGGCGATCTCCTCCCCGTTTCCTTTTTCTATTATCATACAAAAGCAAATCGGAAAAATCTATAAATTTTTTATCAAAATCCGGAAAATAATTGGGAGTTTAAAACGTATGGGAATGATGATAAAGGGCTTTAAACAGAAATTTATCTTTCCAAAACTCAACAGGTTCTGGACTCCCAATTTGGGGACAGTTGTCCCCAAATGTTTTGCCGGGCGTTTCACCCCGGCACCCCGATGTCCTTTGGTGAGCGCCAAAGGACACAAAACGCTTCACTCAAACGCCGTGAAGGCTTGGAGCCAATCTTAAAAGTTGAC
>CALWNT010000172.1 GCA_944382885.1 uncultured Clostridia bacterium
TTTGACGCTGATCAAAGTAGGCCGCGTGCGGGGCGGCTCCCCGCATAACCCACTCTAGAACTGGCCTGGTTCTGTAAATGAAATTTTACTATGATAGGCCAACCGTTATTACCCCTCAAAAAAGAACGCTGCAAAATATTTCATTTTGCAGCGTTCTTTTTCCTTGTAACCTCTACAGCGACTGGCGGATGACCTCCTTGAGCATTTGAGCACTTTCGAGAAAGCGTTTTTGTTCTTCCTCGCTTAAGGGGATGTCTAAAATCCGTTCGATTCCATTTCTTCCTACAATACAGGGGACACCGATACAAATGTCTGACACGCCGTAGTGGTTTTCCACATAGCTGGACACCGGCAGGACAGAGTGTTCGTTTCTCAAAATCGCTTCTATTATGCGGCTGACCGCCATTGCGATGCCGTAATAGGTCGCTCCCTTGCGCTTGATAATCTCATAAGCGCTCTGCTGCACTTCATCGTAGAGGGATTTCATCGACTGCATCCCCTCGCAGTGGGCGCAGATGGAACAGAAGCCATCCAAGTCGATGCCGGAGATATTGGCGCTGCTCCAGACGGCCAGCTCGCTGTCGCCGTGTTCCCCGATAATAAAGGCGTGGACATTGCGGATATCCACTTTCAGATGTTCCCCCAAAAGATATTTGAGCCGTGCGGTATCCAATACGGTACCGGAGCCGATGACCCGGTTTACAGGAAATCCGGAAAACTGCAGCGCCGCATAGGTCAAAATATCCACAGGGTTGGAGAGGATCAGCAGAATGGCCTCTTGGTTGTATTTTATGATCTGAGTGACGATGCTTTTGAGGATTTTGACGTTCTGCTTAACCAGATCCATCCGGGTCTGCCCCTCCCGTTGGTTGGCGCCTGCGGTGATGATAATGATGCCGCAGTCGTGAAGATCCTCATATGTTCCGGCATAAATTTTCATTGGCTGGGAAAAGGGGAGCCCGTGGCTTAAATCCATCGCTTCTCCCTGGGCCTTGTCCTGATCCAGATCAATGAGCACCAGCTCGGAAAATAAACCTTTTCCCACTAAGGTGAAGGCCGTGGTAGCGCCGACAAATCCACAGCCGATGATGCCGCATTTTTGCATATTAGTCATAGTTTGCCTCCCTTTCGGCTGAATTGAAACTTTATTTTTTCTTAGTGTTCTCCAAATCAAAAAACTCATACTTTGTTTGCAAAAAAAAATAAAAAATGGTATGATAAAATGTAAATCGTAAACCGACGACTGGAGGTAAAATCCGTGGCAAAACTTTCACCGATGATGCAGCAGTATCTCAATATTAAATCCATCCATAAAGACCATGTCCTCTTTTTCCGGCTGGGGGATTTTTATGAGATGTTTTTTGACGATGCTGTGAAAATATCGAAGGAACTGGAACTGACACTGACGGGGCGGGACTGCGGGCTGCCGGAACGGGCTCCCATGTGCGGAATTCCCTATCATGCCAGCGCGACCTACATTAAAAAGCTGATCGATAAGGGCTATAAGGTTGCCATTTGCGAACAGACAGAAGATCCGGCCACGGCAAAAGGACTTGTGAAACGGGAAGTGATCCGGCTGATTACGCCCGGAACGATCATTGAAGGAGACATGCTGGAGGACGCCAAAAATAACTATATTGCCAGTTTTGCTGTAAAGGGAAACACCTTCACAGCTTGTTTTGCCGATATTTCCACCGGGGACGTGTCGCTGACCACTCAGAGCAGCAATGATCTGGGGATGGATTTGCTCAATGAACTGAGTAAGTTTGCGCCGTCGGAAATTCTTCATGACGGAAGCCTCCTGGATGACTTGGACGTAAAAGATTTTGTAGAACACAAATTGACCTGTGTGGTCAGTACCTTTGAAGCGGAAAAAATAGAGCTATCCAAGGCGGAGGAGACGATCCTTTCCCATTTTGGAGTTTCTCATGTGCGTCAGCTGGGGCTGACAGAGGATGAGACCGCCGTTCACGCATTAGGGGGACTGATTCTTTATCTCAATCAGACCCAGCATGAGGGTGCTAAGCGGATTACTTCCATCCATTTTTATCAGGACAACCAGTATATGAACATCGACATCACTGCGCGGAGAAATCTGGAAATTACCGAAACCATGCGGAACAAAGAGAAGCGGGGAAGCCTTTTGTGGGTGCTGGATCAGACCAAGACCGCCATGGGAAAGCGGTATATCCGAAAGGCTTTGGAACAGCCTCTGCTAAACGTGGGAGAAATTACCCGCCGGCAGAATGGCGTGGGAGAGCTGACGCAGAAAACCATTAGGCTTTCTCAGATTCGGGACGGACTTTCCGGAGTGTATGACCTGGAGCGGCTGATGACCCGCGTTTTGTACGGTTCCGCTTCTCCCAGAGAGCTGCGGGCGCTGGCTTCCACCGCCCAGAAGCTGCCGGAGCTGAAAAGCATGACGGACGGTTTTTCCGCGGAACTGCTGCGGGAGATTCATGAGGACATTGATCCTCTGGAGGACATCTACAGTCTGATTGACAACGCCATCGTGGAGGAACCGCCTTTGACGCTGAAAGACGGCGGTTATATCAAGGGTGGATTCCACAAAGATCTGGATGAATTGAGAGACCTTTGCACCAACGCCAAGGACTATATTGAAAAAATAGAATCCTCCGAGCGGGAAAAGACCGGCATCAAAGGGCTAAAGATTAAGTATAACCGGGTGTTCGGTTATTACATAGAGGTCACCAAGTCCAATTTAAGTCTGGTGCCCAAGGAGTATATCAGAAAGCAGACCTTGGTCAACTGCGAGCGGTATATCACAGAGGAATTAAAAGAACTGGAGAGCCGGGTGCTCACCGCCAGCGAAAAGATGATCGCCTTGGAAAACGCCATCTTCCAGGAGGTGCGGAAATTCGTTTCCTCACGGATCGAAGTGATTCAGAAAACGGCGAACGCCTTATCAAGGCTGGATTTTCTCTGTTCGCTGGCTGAGGTTGCCGTGACAAATCAGTATGTCTGCCCCCAGATTGTGCTGGACGGACGCTTTGATGTGAAAGGCGGCCGGCATCCTGTGGTGGAGCAGATGTTAAACGGCGCGCCCTTTGTGCCCAACGATACCTATTTAGATCAGAAGGAAAACCGCATGATGGTGATTACCGGGCCGAATATGGCGGGGAAATCCACCTATATGCGTCAGGTGGCCATTATCTCGATTATGGCTCAGATTGGAAGCTTCGTACCCGCCCAGAGCGCTACCGTAAGCATTGTAGATAAGATCTTTACCAGAGTAGGGGCTTCTGACGACCTTTCCTCCGGTCAGTCCACCTTTATGGTAGAAATGAGCGAGGTGGCTCATATCCTCAAATACGCCACGCCCAAAAGTCTGGTAATCCTGGATGAGATAGGGCGCGGAACTTCTACCTTTGACGGAATGAGTATTGCCAAGGCAGTGGTGGAATACATTGCCGGGAATAAAAAGCTTGGCTGTAAGACGCTGTTCGCCACCCATTACCATGAGCTGACCTGTCTGGAGCAGGAGCTAAACGGAGTGAAAAACTACAACATCGCCGTGAAAAAGCGGGGAGACGATATTACCTTTTTGAGAAAGATCGTCCCTGGCGGCGCGGACGACAGTTTCGGGATCGAGGTGGCGAAACTGGCCGGTGTGCCGGAGAAGGTCATCAGCCGGGCGAAGGATATTCTAAAGGAACTGGAACAGCAGGGAACCCAAAGCCTTGCCGTTTTAGAAACCAAAGAGGAGCCGACGCAAAGCCCGGCTCAGGTGAGCTTTTCCGCTTTTTCCAGTCCGGTAGAAGAAAAGCTCCGAACCCTGTCGCTGGATACACTGACGCCTTTAGAGGCGCTGAATGTTTTGTATGAACTCAAGAAACTGATTTAAAAAGGAGAGAAAGGGGTGTCCTCATGGGAAAAATCAAGGTGCTGGACAAGCAGGTCTCAGAACTGATCGCGGCGGGGGAGGTGATCGAGCGTCCGGCTTCCATTATCAAAGAGGTTCTGGAAAACGCCATTGACGCCAAAGCTACGGCGGTGACGGTGGAAATCAAACGAGGGGGCATCACCTATCTGCGGGTCACTGACAACGGGATCGGGATCAGTAAAGAAGATCTGCCCACCGCTTTTTTGCGCCACGCTACCAGTAAGGTGGAACAGGAAGCGGATCTGGAGCGGATTTCTACCCTGGGCTTCCGTGGAGAGGCGCTGGCCTCTATCGCGGCGGTAGCCAAGGTGGAGATGATCAGCAAGCCCCAGGACGCACCAATGGGAGCGAGGATCGTTCTTCACGGAGGAGAACAGCTCTCTTTGGAAGAGGCGGGCTGCCCCGACGGCACCACCCTGATCGTTCGGGATTTATTCTACAACGTCCCGGCGAGGCTAAAATTCCTCAAAAAGGATGTGACCGAGGGGAACGCCATTCAGGGAATGATAGAAAAGCTCGCGGTTTCTCATCCGGAGATTTCCTTTAAATTTATTCGGGACAACAAGCCTGTCCTCCATACGGCGGGGGACAATCAGCTGATCTCGGCAATTTATTCGGTATGGGGAAAGGAATTTGCTTCCTCCCTGTTGGAGACAACGTATGAGTATAACGGCGTAAAGGTGGAGGGATTTCTCTCCAAACCGGGCTTTGTGAGAAGCAACCGGGCCATGCAGCATTTTTTTGTGAATAACCGGTATGTCCGTTCCAGAACCTGTATGGTGTCTCTGGAAGAAGGGTATAAAAATGCCATTATGGTGGGAAAGTTCCCCGCCTGCGTTTTAAAGATCAGCCTAGATTACCGCTTAGTAGATGTAAATGTGCATCCGGCCAAGACAGAGGTACGGTTTGTCAATGAGAAAAATGTGTTTGACGCAGTTTATTTCGCGGTAAAGAACGCCCTTTCCAAAGACAATGTATTGAAAAACAGCGTGGGAGAGCCGAAAAAAACCACAACTCCGGTGGTGAGTGTAGAAGATATGGTAAGGCTCTCCGCGAGGGAGCAATCTGCAGGGAAAAACGGCTCTTTACAGGGAAACGGTTCGTCAAGGGGGAGAGGAAATTCCTCCCCTGGGGATGCTTTTTCCCGAGAAAAGGGATCACAAGATACCTTTTCTCGTATGAACGCCCCGGAATTTCAGAAGCTGTTTCAAAAGTCAGGAGACTTTCACTCTAATCTGCTTTCCAAGGACGCGCCTAAATCAGCAAAACGGGAAACGGGAGCGGAAAATCCCACCGAAGAAAAGGTTTCCTCTTTTTCCAAACAGTGGGAGGAGATTCCTCATCCTGCCCAAAGCGGGCTGTCGGAACCAAAGAGGGAAAGTCCATCTTCCGTAGTTTCTGAAAAAGAGGGCGAAACGGACCCGAATCAGAAAAGCGGGGAACGTTCACATACTGCGGAGAAAGAGAAAACAGTCTTTGAGGAGGAAGGCGGTTTTACCTTTCTTTCCCCCCAGTCCTTTCTTCGCCGGGAAGAGGAGGATGCAAAGCAGGAACCTATCCAGCCGGTGATGGAGGAAGTGGTGAACCGCATTTCGGTGCGGATGATCGGTGAGTTGTTCTCTACTTATGTGCTGTTTCAGGCCAACGATACCTTTGTCATGCTGGATAAGCACGCCGCCCATGAGCGCATCCTCTTTGAAAAGCTGAAAAAGGAATTGGATTTAAAGGAAAGCCAGGTGCTGCTCGCACCCAAGAGGCTGATCCTTTCGGCGGAGGAATACGACGTTCTGGAAGGAAATCTCGACCGTTTTGCCGGATACGGCTTCCGGTTCCTCACTGGGGGCGGAGTCGCTCAGATTACCGAAGCGCCGCTGATTTTACATCGGTATGATCTTGCCGGAATCGTACAGTCTATGATCGAAAGTATGATGGAGGGGAAGCAGGAGCTTGCTCCAGAGGAGTTTGAGGATCTGCTTCATTCCATGGCCTGCCGCGCGGCGATCAAAGCCAATGAGAAAAATTCCCCCAAAGAGCTGGAAGAGCTGGTGCGTCAGGTATACGACGAAGACATCAGGCATTGTCCCCACGGCCGCCCGGTGGGGATCACCATGAGTAAATATGAGATCGAAAAACGGTTCGGAAGGCACCAATGAGGCTCCGGCCTCATTGATGTCTCGGCATCAATCGTTGTCTGGCAGCAGTAGAATGTGGGCAGCAGGAACGGACGAATCGTGAAAGAATATCAAAATGTCAGGAGGTTTCCCTGTGCAGGAACAAAGACCCAAAAGAAAGCTTCTTACTGTTGTGGGGCCGACTGCCTCAGGAAAAACCAAGCTCGCTGTAGAGCTTGCAAAGTCCTTTGACGGAGAAGTCGTTTCCGCCGACAGTATGCAGATTTATCGGAAAATGTCCATTGCCACGGCAAAGCCCACAAAAGAGGAGATGGAGGGAATCCCCCATCATCTGGTTGACTTTCTGCCGATGGACGCCTCCTTCAGCGTATCCGATTATGTGACTCTCGCCAGAGAAAAGATCGGTGAAATTCACGCAAGGGGAAAGCTTCCCATCCTGGCTGGAGGGACAGGCCTTTATATCCAGGCGGTGACGGAGCACATCTCCTTTTCGGAAGAAGAACGGGATGATTCCCTGCGGGAACGGCTTTATGAGGAAGCGAAAGCCGACGGCGGCAAAGCCCTGTACGAAAGGCTCCGGCAGATCGATCCTGAGGCCGCCCAATGGATTCACCCGAATAATATCATCCGGGTGGTCCGCGCGATCGAAATCTATGAAACCACCGGTCTTACCATGACCGAACAGAAAAAGAGGAGCAGGCAAAGGGAAAGCCCTTATGACGTATTTCTTCTGGGGCTAAACTTCAAAGACCGTCAAAAGCTTTATGACCGCATCAATCTGCGGGTAGACCTGATGGTAAAGCAGGGGCTTTTGGAGGAAGCAAAAGAGATTTTAAGTTGTGAAAATTTAAAAACCGCTTACAACGCCATTGGTTACAAGGAGTTGGCTCCTTATTTTCGGGGAGAGGCCTCTCTTGAGGAATGCCTGCAAAAGATGAAGCAGGAATCCCGGCGGTATGCCAAGCGTCAGCTCACCTGGTTCCGGCGGGATCAGAGAATACACTGGCTTTATCCAGACGAGCTGGGGAATTTTGACAGAGTCTTACAGGAAGCAAAATTACAGACAGAACGATTTTTATCTGTCGGAGCAGAATCGGCAAATTCAAAAGAATCGGAGGAAACAAGATGAGTTCACGGGTAGTGAGGGTGCTGGGAATAATCTTATGCCTGTTTGCCGTCTTTTATTTCGGCTATCAGATCTATTTCTTTATGTATACCCCCTATGACACCCAGGTTGCCATGCTTTATAATTACAGCGATCAGGTAGATTTAAACGGCATTGTGATCAAATCGGAGCAGATCATCGAAGATACAGCGGACGGGGTTGTGAAATATGAATACAGCAATTCTCAGAAAATCGGTTCCGGTTCGGTAGTGGCTACGGTTTATCAGTCGGAAAGCGATCTGTTGAACCACGATCTTCTGGACACCAAAAACAGCTATCTGGAACTGCTTCAATCCTTAGAGGAGAATAAAACGAGTATCCGGAACAATACCCAAAGTGTTGGGACAAATGTAAAGGAAAACCAGATCGAGCTGCTTTTAAAGCTGAAGAATTCCGATTTTACCGATATGGAAAAAAGCGAGCTGGATTTTCTCGAAAGCCTGCTGAAACAGGATATGATTATTAACAGCGACGTCAGCTACAGTGAAACCATTGCTTCCCTGCAGTCGGAGATTTCCCAGCTGGAGGGCTCGATCACCCAGGCGGTGAGCACCGTTGCCGCGCCGGTAACAGGCTATTTTACCAGCGATGTGGACGGGTTCGAACAGATCTATACCTCGGATGTGCTGAATGATTTGAATCCGGTTACAGTAGAAAACCTCATTAAGAACACCGCTCCCGCTGAGACCGGGGAGGGGATCGGGAAAATCATCACCTCTTCCGAGTGGAAGTTTTTGGCGTTGGTGAAAACAGAAGACGCCGACCGCTTCCGCCAAGGAGAGAGCATCTCTCTCACCTTTTCCAATACGGAGCAGGTGATTCCCGCGGCGATTGAGCAGGTCAACTATCAAAAGGACTCTGAATACAGCGTTTTGGTGCTGGGTTGCAATATCATGAATGAGGATGTAATCAATCTGCGTAAAGAGACTCCTTCCGCGGTCTTTGAAACGGGAACCGGGCTAAGAGTACCTTCCTCTGCCATTCGGGTACAGAACGCGGAAGAGGAGTTGGAGGACGGTACGGTGCAGACAGTGGCGCAGCCGGGAGTTTACATCAATATGGGTCAGGTCGTGAAATTCAAGAAGCTGGACATTATTTACGAAACAGAGGATTATGCGGTCAGCGCGATTCAGGGGGATACCGATTATCTCCAGCTGTATGATGAAATTATTTTGGAAGGAAGCGATCTCTATGACAATAAGCCAATCCGATAAAGAGCTGTTGGACAGGATCAAGAGAGTGCAGGAGCAGGTTGAGGAATCCCTGATCCAAAGCGGTCGGAAGCCGGAGGAGCTGACAGTGATGGCGGTGACAAAAACCGTGCCGCCTCACAGGGTAAATCTGGCGATCCAGGCAGGGATTCATCTGCTGGGGGAAAACCGGGTGCAGGAATACCTCAGCAAGCGTGAGGAGTATGACCTCGATCATGCTCAGGTGCATATGATCGGACATTTACAGACCAACAAGGTGCGGCAGATCATTGACAAGGTTTCGATGATCGAATCGGTTTCTTCTCTGAAATTGGCAGAAGAAATTAACCGTCAGGCACAGAAAGCCGGGACTGTAATGGATGTGCTGTTGGAAATCAACATCGGAAAAGAGGAGACCAAAACCGGATTTTTTCGAGAAGAAATCGAAGAGGTGTTGCCCATTTTATCCCAGATGTCCCATATTAAGGTAAAAGGGATGATGTGTATTCCGCCCAAAGAGAACGCCGAGAAATTTTTTTCGGATATGGCCCAATTCTTTATTGACATTAAGGGGAAAAAATTAGATAATATAAATATGAGCCTTTTGTCAATGGGGATGTCAGGAGATTATCAGATGGCGATTCGGTACCATTCTAATATCATCCGGCTGGGAACCGCATTGTTTGGGGCGAGAGATTATCCGGCAACAAAAGGGTAGTCCCTTTGTTTTGCTGTTTTGACTGAAAATAGAGGAAAGTAACAAACCGGAGGTTTTTAGTTATGAGTATTATGGATAAAGTAAAGGGCATCTTTGTGGATCCGGACAGCGAGTTTGAAGACGAAATGGATGTTTTAAACCCGACTACCGCTCCGGAGGAAAAGCCGTCCCATACGGAATATGAGGAAGCGCCTCAAGCGCCGGTGAAGAAGAACAAAGTAGTGAATATTCATGCGACCACCCAATTACAGGTGGTTTTGGTAAAGCCGGAGCATTTTGAAGACGCCAGAGGGATTGCAGATCACTTAAATAACAAGCGCACCGTGGTGCTGAATCTGGAATCCGCCAATAAGGATTTAGGCCGCCGCCTGGTGGACTTTTTAAGCGGCGTTGCCTATGCTAATAACGGGCAGATCAAACGGGTTGCGAACTCTACTTTTATTATCACTCCTTATAATGTGGATATTATGGGAGATCTTTTAGACGAGCTGGAAAGCAGCGGGGTGTATTTCTAAGCTCTATGAAATCTGATAAAACAGACGAATATTTTCAGACGAAAATCAAAAATCTGATTTTCAGTGTGGAACGGGATTATTACCCGAAATTCACGCTTTTTCTCGACGGGCGCCAAAGACGTCTGGCCGATGAGGTGCTGCGCAGGGAACGGTGCTCGAACTACCGGTATGAAGGCGGGTTGGAGCAGGCGGAGCGGATGATGCTCAGTATCTATCCGGATTATCTGGAGGGGGATGAAGTGGAGTTCCCCATCAAGCTAATCTGTTTTCGCTACCCGAAACAGTTTTCTTTAAGTCATCGGGACTTTTTGGGATCTTTGATGGCGCTTCAGATGAAACGGGAAGTGGTCGGGGATATCGTTACCGGCGAAGGAATTGCCGTTGCGGCGGTGGAAGAGACGATTGCGCCTTATCTGTTGGAAAATGTGAAAAAAATCGGCAGAGTCGGCGTTGACGTTCAGCTGGTAGAACGTTCTCCTGTGGAAAAAAAGCAGAAGTTTTTAGAGATCAGCGGTACGGTCGCTTCTTTAAGGCTTGACTGTGTGCTTTCTCTGCTCACCAAGCTGAGCAGAACAAAGGCGGCTGAGCTTTTGCAAAGCGGAAGGGTCTGTGTCAACTTTATGGAAACAGAGTCCCCCAGTTTGCTGATAAAACCCAATGATACGATTTCGGTGAGAGGATATGGAAAATATCTTTTGTCGGAGGAAATCCGGCCCACCAAAAAAGGCCGTCTTTATTTGACGGCGTATAAATACCTGTAGGGTGGGTTTGTCTTTTTAAGACAGATACTGTTTTTTACAGAAGAGAAAAGGGGGATTACGTTGACGATTCAGGAAATTAAGGAAAAATCTTTTGAGTCTGCCAGAAAAGGCTACCGGCCGGAAGAGGTAGACAGTTATTTAAAAGAAATCTGCACCTATATAGATTCCCTTCAGAAAGAAAATAAAGACGCGGGGAAAAAGCTTGAGGTATTGGCCTCTAAGATTGAGGAGTACCGCAAGGATGAAGAAAGCATTCAGGAAGCGCTGTTAGGCGCTCAGAAGCTGGGAAAAAGTATTTTAAACGAAGCAAAAGAAAAAGCGGATGCTTTGGAAAAGGATTCGAAGGAAAAATCCCAGAAGCTTTTAAGTGATTCTCAAAAGGAAGCGGACCGTATTCTTTCCGAAGCGAAAAATGTGGCGCAGGAGCTCTTGAGAAAGGCTCGGGCTGAGTCAGAAAAGATGATCTCGGAAGCAAAACAGTCGGTAGAGGTAACCTTAAAGGAAACCAAATACCAGATCGAGAAAGAGCAGGGAAATCTGCTGCATACCCAGCGGGAGGTTTCTCAGTTTAAATCTCAGCTGCTGAATCTTTACCGGGATCATATTGATTTAATCAAAAAGATTCCTGAAATGGATGAGGAAGCCAAAAACAAGAAAGAAAAGGAAAGCCGGGATCTGGATAAAAAGATTTATGAGCAGCAGGCGGAGACGCCGAAAGCTCCTGAACCGGTGAAAGAGGAAAAAGAGGCGGCGCAAAAGCCGGAAGCACCGAAAGCCGAGGCTGGGGAAGCAAAGCCTCAGCCGGAAAAGAAGGAAACACCGGAAAAGCAGGTCGCCAAAATGAAGGTGCATGAGACCAAGGAGTATGACAAATCGGAGATCAAAAATGTAGTGAATCCGCAGTTCCAGTCCTCCAATCTTCCTCCTAAGGAAAATCCTCAGACCCTTCATATTGAAGCTGAACCTCAGGTGAGCACGAAAACCGTCTCCACTCAGCCAAAAGCGGAGGAGAAGGCCAAAGCTCCCAAACCAGCAAAAGAGGAGTCTTTGAGAGAGCATTATGAAAGAAAGTTCGGAGAGTTGAAATTTGGCAGCAACAGCAAATAGCTTTCCGGGTATGATAGAATAATCTGACATCAGGCACGAGACAGAACCGAATTGATAAGTAAGGGGCGTTTTTGTTAATGGCACAAGATTACAATCAGACCTTGAATTTACCGCAGAGCGATTTTCCCATGCGGGGGAATCTGCCTATGCGTGAACCCCAGAGACTGAAAACCTGGGAAGAGGAAAAACTCTATCACAAGATGATCAAGAAAAATGAGGGAAAACCTCTCTTTGTCCTTCATGACGGGCCTCCCTACGCCAATGGAAATATCCATATGGGAACTGCGTTAAACAAGGTATTAAAGGATATCATCTTAAAATATAAAAATATGAGCGGTTATCAGGCGCCATATGTACCGGGATGGGATACCCACGGTTTGCCCATTGAGCTCAAGGCGCTGAAAAAAGACGGGGTAAATCCGGCAACGATCTCTAAAGTAGAGCTTCGCAAGCTCTGTCAGGAGTTTGCAGAAAACTTCATCGCCTCCATGACCGACCAGTTTAAACGGATCGGTATTTTGGGAGAATGGGAAAATCCCTACATGACCTTGAAGCATGAATTTGAGGCAAAACAGATTGAAATATTCGGCGCAATGGCGAAAAAGGACTTCATCTATAAAGGCTTGAAGCCGGTTTATTGGTGTCCGGAATGTCAGACCGCCCTTGCAGAAGCAGAAATTGAATATGCCAATGATCCCTGTCATTCCATCTATGTGAAATTCAGAGTCACCGATGATAAGGGCATCTTTACGAAAATGGGCTTGGATCTTTCCAAGGTCTACTTCGTAATCTGGACGACCACCACCTGGACACTGCCGGGGAATGTGGCGATCTGTCTGGGTCCGGAGTATGAATATACGCTGGTCAAAGCCAACGGCGAGTACTACGTCATGGCAAAGGAACTGGTAGATTCCGCTATGAAAGCTGCCGGTATTACCGAATACGAAACAGAAGGTTCTTTCCTGGGGAAAGAATTTGAATACATGAAGACCGCCCACCCGTTCTTAGACCGGGAATCTTTGGTGATCTACGGCGACCACGTTACTTTGGAAAGCGGTACCGGATGCGTTCATACCGCTCCCGGACATGGTGTGGAGGACTTTGAGGTCTGCAAAAACTATAAAGAAATTCCGATCGTAGTTCCAGTAGATTCAGAAGGAAGGCTCACTAAAGAAGCCGGCGAGTTCGATGGGCTTACCACCGACGAGGCTAATAAGGCGATCGCTCAGAAGTTAGAGGACTTAGGCGCGCTGTTTGCCATCGAAAAAATCGTCCACCAGTATCCACACTGCTGGAGATGTAAAAATCCGGTGCTGTTCCGTGCCACAGAGCAGTGGTTCTGCTCCGTCGACGGCTTTAAAGAGGAAGCAGTCAAAGCGATTCGGGATGTAGAATGGATTCCGGCCTGGGGAGAAGGGCGTATCGAAGGAATGGTGCGCGACCGCAGCGACTGGTGTATTTCCCGTCAGCGTACCTGGGGCGTTCCGATTCCGATTATTTACTGTAAAGACTGCGGGAAACCGATTGTTAACGATGACACCATTGCTGCGATTTCCGATCTGTTCAGAAGAGAAGGGGCGGACGCTTGGTTTATCAAAGAACCCAGTGAGTTTATCCCCGCTTCGGTACAGTGCGAATGCGGCTGCAAAGAGTTCACCAAAGAAACTGATATTATGGACGTATGGTTCGACAGCGGCGTATCTCATGCGGCTGTTCTTGCAGAACGGGATTACCTCAAATGGCCGGCAGACCTTTATCTGGAAGGGGCTGACCAGTACCGCGGATGGTTCCAGTCCTCTTTATTGACCGCGGTTGCCTGGAAAGGGCAGGCTCCTTATAAAGCAGTCTGCACTCACGGCTGGGTCGTGGACGGGGAAGGACGGAAGATGTCCAAATCCTTAGGCAACGGTATTGAAGCAGATGAGATCATCAATAAATACGGTGCGGATATTTTGAGACTCTGGGTTGCGTCTTCTGATTATCATGCCGATATCAGACTTTCTCCGGAAATCTTGAAGCAGCTTTCCGACGCGTACCGGAAGATCAGAAATACCGCGAAATATATGTTGGGCAACCTTTCCGGGTTCAATCCGGATACCGATATGGTACCGCTTAAGGATCTGCTGGAGCTGGATAAGCTGGCTCTGGTCAAGCTCAATTCCCTGATTGAGAAAGCGAAAGCCGGATATGACAGCTTTGATTTCCATGTGGTGTATCACGCAATCTATAATTTCTGCGTAGTGGATATGTCCAACTTCTATCTGGATATCATTAAAGACCGGCTTTACTGCGAAGCGCCGGACAGCTTGGAGAGAAGATCCGCCCAGACGGCGATGTATCTGATTTTGAATGCCTTTACTAAGCTCATCGCACCGATTTTGGCTTATACCTCCGATGAAATCTGGGAATATATGCCTCACAGTGGGAAAGATAATCCGGAGCATGTGGTGTTAAATGATCTGGAAGAACCGGTGCCGGTTGAAGTGACCGACAGCTTCCTGGAGAAATGGAACCGCATCTATACCGTTACCAGCGATGTACAGAAAGCGTTGGAAGTAAAGCGGGGCGAAAAGCTCATCGGAAAATCTTTGGAGGCTAAGGTATCTCTCTTCTGCGACGGAGAGTTGTATGAGTTCTTGAAATCTGTGGAAAGTGAACTGGATACCGTGTTCATCTGTTCGGAAGTGGCGGTGGAAAAAGGAACCGGCGAATTTTCCGGGGAACTGGAAGGCCTTTCTGTTACAGTGACAAAAGCAGAAGGTGAAAAATGCGAGCGCTGCTGGAAGCATGACCATACAGTAGGCACCATCGCGGAACATCCGACTTTGTGCCAGCGTTGTGCAGATGCTGTAGCTCAAATAAAATAAGAACACATAAAAAATGTCGTTATGGGCATACTGTAACGGCATTTTTTTATGGCAGAATAGATCCGAGGATAGGAAGAACAAGTATGAAGAGAGAAAAGAAAACTTATCTGCGCTTTGTGGTATTTGCTGTTTCGCTGGTCTTGGTGGGACTTGATCAGCTGTTTAAGTTTTTGGCGGTGGAATATCTTTCCCCGATTGAAAGTTACCCCATCTGGGATGGAGTGCTGAGGCTGACGTATGTGGAAAATCCAGGCGCTGCGTTCGGCATCTTTGCCGGCAAAGCGATTTTGCTCACCGGGGTAACGGGTGTGCTGATTTTAGCCCTCATCGTATTGCTGCTTTGGGGAAAGATCAAATCCACCTATCTGATGTGGTGCGTTGGGCTGATTATCGGCGGGGGGATCGGCAATCTCATTGACCGGATCGCCATGCAGTATGTAGTGGACTATATCCATGTGGAGTTGTTTAACTTTGCGGTCTTTAATTTTGCCGACTGCTGCGTTGTGATCGGAACCGTATTGATTATTGTTTACTTCCTTTTTATCGAGGGGAGAAAAGGAAACAGAGGAAAAGAAAAGACAGATTCAGAGGATCAAATCAATGCCGGAAAATAGATGTTTTTTGATTTCTGCCGAACAGGCGGGGATGAGAACGGATAAATTTTTATCTCAGGAATTTCCGGATAAAACCCGCAGCAGTTTACAGAAACTGATCGAAGATGGCTGCGTCAGGATAAACGGCAAGGAGATTGCTAAAAATTATAAGCTGCGAGAGAAAGATGAATTACGGGTGGAGTTTCCAGATCCGCAAGAGCTTTCCTTAAAGCCGCAAAATATCCCGCTGGAGATCGTTTATGAAGATGATGACCTTTTAGTGGTCAATAAGCCGAAGGGGATGGTGGTTCATCCCGCGGCGGGGAATTATGAAGGGACGTTGGTCAACGCCTTGCTGTATCACTGCGGGGACTCCCTTTCCGGGATCAATGGGGTGATCCGTCCGGGAATTGTTCACCGAATCGATAAAAACACCTCCGGGCTGCTGATGGTGGCGAAAAATGATTTGGCACATCAGGGACTGGCTCAGCAGATCCAAGATCACTCTTTTTTAAGGGAATATCAGGCGGTGGTATACGGCCGGGTAAAGGAAGACACCGGCGTTGTAAACGCTCCAATCGGCAGGAGCAAAACCGACCGGAAAAAAATGTGCGTCACCTGGGAAAACTCTAGGGAAGCGGTTACTCATTATGAGGTGATCAAACGCTATCGGGAATTTACCCATATGAAATTCCGTTTAGAAACAGGGCGAACCCATCAGATTCGGGTGCATATGGCCTATCTTGGGCACCCGATTGCCGGGGACGATGTATATGGGCCGAAAAAGGTGATTACACGGCTCTGCGGACAATGCCTGCATGCCAAAAAATTGGGCTTTATTCATCCCAGCACCAATAATTGGATGGAATTTGACAGCGCGTTACCGGACTATTTTACCGGCTTTTTGAAGACTTTGGGCGAATAATAAAAAGAAAATATCGCAAAGGAAACCTCCGGCTAAACCGGAGGTTTCCTTTTTGTACTTGAAAATATTGGTTGTTTGGCTTTATGAAGCAATTGTAAACAATCTGCAAAGAAAAGGATTTTTGCTTGACTAAATCACATACAGGAGTAAACTAGTTTGTAGAAATAACTGTTATATAAATAACAGTATTGATGCGAGCTTATTTTAGGAGGGATTCATACAATGCGCCAGACAAATACGTTATTATCGAATATCCGGCGGGTTATCAAGCTGTATGACAGCATGCTCAAGCCGGTATGT
Organism: uncultured Clostridia bacterium; assembly: GCA_944382885.1. Lineage (GTDB taxonomy): Bacteria > Bacillota > Clostridia > Oscillospirales > Ruminococcaceae > Massiliimalia. Next base: position 16,178 of record CALWNT010000172.1, read on the forward strand.
GACCGGTACGGTCTAGTACCCATTGAAGCCACTATCATCAGTTTCCTCTATAATAATCCAGGAAAAGATACTGCCGCTGATATTGTTGAATTGCGGATGCTTGCCAAAAGCAATGTATCTCAGGCGGTGGAAAGCCTGATTCAAAAATCCTTGCTGCAGCGGCGGCAGGATACGGAGGATCGCAGGCGGATTCACTTGGCACTTACTTCTGAAGCTAGGCCAATCACCGAGGATATCGAAACGGTACGGGAGGTTTTCCGAAAACAGCTCTTTCGGGGATTTACCGAGGAAGAACAGAAACAATTTGCTTGGTTTCATGATCGGGTAGCGGAAAACACGAAACGCGCAATGGAAGGGGATCGTATAGCATGAACGAGGAGAAAGATTTTTTGGGGAAGGAACCGGTCGGAAAGCTGCTTTTAAAGCTGGCGCTTCCCACTGTAACAGCACAGCTGATCAATATGCTGTATAACATTGTGGACCGGATTTATATCGGGCATATTCCCAAAATCGGGGAAGCGGCTCTGACCGGAGTTGGAGTATGTATGCCGTTGATTATGATTGTCACGGCATTTTCTGCTTTTGCTGCCTATGGAGGTGCGCCAAGAGCTTCTATCTTTATGGGAAGAGGAGACCACGAATCGGCGGAAAAGACGTTGGGCAACTGTTTTGTGATTCAGTTTATCATTTCGATCCTTTTGACCGCCGTTTTGCTGATCTGGAACCGCGATTTTCTGATGGCCTTCGGCGCCAGTGAAAACACCATCGAATATGGCGTCAATTATATGAATATCTACGCCATCGGCACCCTCTTCGTCCAGATGACCTTGGGGATGAATGCCTTTATTACTGCTCAGGGTTTTGCCAAAACGGGGATGCTTTCTGTACTGATTGGCGCGGTGGCAAATATTGTACTAGATCCTATTTTTATTTTTGGGCTTCATATGGGTGTGGCAGGAGCTGCTTGGGCTACTATCATTTCTCAGGCTATGTCCTGTATCTGGGTACTGTTGTTCTTATGCGGCAAAAAAACATATCTCAGACTTCGGACAAAATTTATGAGACTGAATGCGCAAATCGTCCTTCCAAGCTTGGCTTTGGGGCTTTCCACTTTTATCATGCAGGCCAGCGAAAGCATCATTTCCATCTGCTTTAACTCTTCTCTGCAAAGTTACGGAGGCGATATTGCAGTGGGTGCGATGACCATTTTGACCAGCGTAATGCAGTTCGCTATGCTGCCGTTGCAGGGACTGGGCCAAGGAGCACAACCGATTATCAGTTATAATTACGGCGCCTGTAATCCGGACCGGGTCAAAGCAGCCTTCAAGCTGCTTTTGAAAGCTAGTCTGGTGTATTCCACCTTGCTGTGGGCCTGCGTGATGCTCTTTCCTCAAGGATTTGCCGCTATGTTTACGAATTCCCAGGAACTCATGTCATTTACTCAAACGGCCCTGCGGATTTATATGGCATGTTTACTGTTATTCGGTATCCAAATTGCCTGCCAGATGACTTTTACCTCTTTGGGGAATGCCAAAGCATCTATTCTGGTAGCGGTTATGCGGAAGTTTATCCTTTTGATCCCGTTGATCTATATCATGCCAATGATTTTTTCCTCTGACAAAACCATAGCTGTTTATATGGCCGAACCGGTAGCAGATTTTATCGCTGTCACCTTTACAGCCATTTTCTTTACATTCCAGTTTAAGAAAGCACTGAAACAAATTTCCGGTAAAGACAAAGCGCCGGATTCTAATCTGTAAAAATGTATAGTGAAAGGAGCTGCTTGACCAAATCAAACAGCTCCTTCTCTAGCTCTGATGTATTTATTTTTGTTTTTCAGATTCCAATGAAAATTTTTGAAGAATAGAGTCCGACGTACGGGGCAGACAATTTTTCAGCAGATGGGTAAACCTCTCTGCCGGTATGCATTCTTTATCGAGCAGCCAGCGCTTGATAGCACAAAGAAAAGCGTCGGTATAAAAATCCACGTAAAACGGAAGCGCATCATCCTCGCTGAAAATTTCTTCCATATCCGAAGAGATAATGGTGACGATAATATCCCGGAAATACTCTGAAAAGGAATTCTGTCCATCTATACTTAAGGTTTTACGGTAAAAACTGCGATTGGTATAAAAGTAGGTGCACAGATCTTCCAGAAGATCCCATTTAGTATGATAACCCTTTTCTTTCAGAACGGTTACACATTCCGTATAATAGATCCAGTTGACTAAATCATATTTATCCTGGAAGTGATAATAAAAGCTTTTGCGGTTCATATCACAGGCTTCGCAGATATCGCTGACACTGATTTTAGAGAAAGACTTTGTCTCCATCAGTTCTTTCAGAGCAGTAGCCAACGCCCGTTTGGTAATATTGGAATCCGCCACAAAGCTTACCTCCCGTGAAAAATTATTATGTCAATATATCATAAAAGTCAGAATAAATCAATAAAAATTCCCATCTTTTTCTCACTGTTTTTGAGATAAATCAGTCCGAGTTATCCTAAAAGGAAACCTTTTTTAGAAGCGGACAAAATTGTAATTCTCCATGTTATGTCCAAGTTATGACACATCCAATATCCTTTTGTATCAAGGGGGAAGAAGACTTTTGTGGATGGACTTAGCTTTGATTGGCGGTTTTTTAAAAGTCTCGTTTCAGAAAAAAACGTACAGAACCGAAGAAAGGGTGGTTCTGTACGCTTGAGCTTATTTTTTTCGTGTTTCCTTATCATCGCTCATAGGGAGGGGGATCATGCTGTGTATGCTGATGCCCAAAGTGGAGAGATTGTGTAATGTGGCCGATGTGGACGGCGGCAAAACTCCTGCAACGCCCAGGGCGATCAAACCTCCGTTAAAGCCAAGCACAAAGCGGTAAATTGCATGGATGCGTTTCATCAGCTCCATGGAGAGTATCCGCAGCCGAACCAGCTCCCACAGGCTTTCCGCCGCAATGGTGATGTCGGCAATCTCCTGCGCGATGGCGGCGCCGTCGCTGATGGCGATTCCCACATCGGCTTCGGACAGCGCAGGAGAGTCGTTGATGCCGTCGC
>CALWNT010000173.1 GCA_944382885.1 uncultured Clostridia bacterium
TGACGTTGTGAGTATTTGCTTTCATTGTATTCCTCGGCTAAGAAAACTAAAAGTGTTTTTTCCTGAAAGAAGAATAAAACAAATCGTGGTTAAACGTCTACCAAAGGGAGGTGGGGAAAAGAAAAAGGATACTGGTCGCAGTTGCAGACCAGTATCCGAAAAGATACAAGCAATATTTTATCCACAAGAAAGAAGATAATCGAGTTTCCGATATCCAACCAACCGAATTAGCTGTTTTTCATAATCGTACTTTCGACGATATCGGCCACATGCTCACAGGTATCTACACATTTTTCGAGATACATGTAGATTTCTCTCCAGGCAATCACTTCCAGAGGATCTTTGCAGCTATTGTGAAGCTGATACATACAAGCAATAAAACGCTTGTCCGCTTCTTCCTCCAAGGTGTTGATGCGGACGATATGATCGTGAATTCGTTTGGAACGTTTAAAGTCGGCAAATTCTTTCATCAAATTGTGTACTTCCTGACAGCAGCGGATCAAAACGTCCGCCAGTTCCAATGCGTCCGGACGGATGTTGGAAATACAGTTATAATAAATTTTAATCAGAACATCCTCGATCTGGTCGATCATATCATCCAGATTTTCACTTACCTGGATAATATCCTCTCGTTCGATCGGGGTGATGAACGCTTTGACAAGGATGTCGAGAAGTTCATGCTTTTTGATATCCGCCTTATGCTCTAACTGATGAATTTCATCCAGCTTTTGTGCTAAGGATACTTCATCAAAGCGGCTCATAGCATCTTTCAGGAGATTCGCAGCCTGACAGGAGTAGTCCGCACAGGCAATAAAATTTTCAAAATAATAGGAATCTTGCTTTTTTGACATAATTTTCCCTCAATTCTTGTATTAAAATATCGCAATAAAAAGCTTGGCCATACAGAAACTAATCAGCCCGCATCCAGGGAAGGTAAAAATCCAGGTGAGCATCATATCCTTGACGACTCCCAGATTGATAGAAGACAGACGTCTGACTGCTCCTACTCCCATGATGGCGCTTGTTTTGGTATGCGTAGTGGAGACAGGGATACCAAAAAGGCTGGAATACAACAGACAGAAGGCCGCGGCCAAATCTGCGGAAAAACCTTGGTATTTTTCCAGCTTTACCATATCCACGCCCACGGATTTAATAATTTTTTCGCCGCCTACACTGGTTCCAGCAGCCATAATAATACTGCACAGCAGCATCAGCCAAATCGGGATGGCAATTCCGTTTGCACTGCCCTGGCCATTGGCAAAGGCGATTCCCAAAAACAGTACGCCGATAAATTTTTGCCCATCCTGGGCACCGTGCATGAAACTCATTGCGGCAGCCCCAAAAATCTGAGCTCCCTGAAAGAATCGATTGGTCTTTCTACGATCCATCTTTTTGCAAATAACGCTGACAACCTTGCAGACAACCCATCCGGTGGCAAAACCAAGAATCAGACTGAGCACCAGTCCATACAGTACCTTTGCCCATTCCTCCATGTTAACACCGTCTACACCATTCTGGATAGCAATGGCGGCTCCGGTAAGTCCCGCAATCAGACTATGGCTTTCACTGGTAGGAATGCCAAAATAAGATGCCCCTACACTGTAAACCACAATAGAAAACAAGGCCGCACATAACGCAATCAGTGCCTCCCGTGTATTGCCGCCAAAATCTACCATATTGCTGATCGTGGAGGCAACGGAGCTGTTGATCTGGGTCATCACGAACACGCCTAAAAAATTAAACAGAGCGCTCATCCAGATAGCGCTTCGGATTTTCATACAGCGCGTCGTTACGCATGTCGCAATAGCGTTGGGGGCATCGGTCCAGCCATTGACAAAAATAACGCCTAATGTGAGGACTACCGTAATTAACAGAACCCCGTTTGATGTGATTTGCTGCAAAAAAGACGAAAATGTAATATCCATAAAATTCTACCTGCCAAATTAAAAAAGGACAAGACTTCAATAACTGAAGCCCTGTCCTTTCCCGTTTTAAACGATCGCCAAGCGAACAAGTCACTGACGAAACTTAATACTAAGAATAAATAGAAACAAGAGTTATTTCTATGACAGACTCCACCGCTTATTCCAGTAAAATTAGTGTAAAGCCAGTGTAAAAATAAGTCAATAGAAATATCAACTATTTAGAACAATGCACAAAAAATGTGTAAAATATTCCTTTTATATGAACAAATTATTTCTGCTATCTAAATAATATGTCAATTATAAGTCAATTTATAGAAAAAAATCTGTTTTAATTGAAATTGCGTTTGCTCCAGAAAAAATTTACCATAAAACGATGCAACAGACTTGCGTTTGACCTATTTCATTTGTCAGAGCTTTTTCCCTGCCCATTGCCGTTCCTTTTGCCTTTGCCATAGCCATGACCGTTTTCCTGCTGTGAATTTTCTTTTTCGCCTGGCGTACTGTCTTCCTCTTGGGGAGATAAGGTATTGATCAGGTCTCGAATTTCCCGCATGGTCATATTCTGTACTTTTTCTGTGGTGATGCTGGGGTCGAGAGCCTGTAATTCTAAAAAGGCCCGGTATTTTCCATAAGAGAGGCCTGCTTCGTGGGCTGCGTCTACTTCCTGGGAATCAGTATAGTGACAATAGGCGTTTTCCTCCTCTGCGGTACAGGCTTCTATTTCTGAAAGAATTTTAGAAGATTGCCCGTCGGCAGATCCGATTACGCTGATGTCTATAATTTCCCCGTTTGAGAGGAATGAAAGAACGTCATCGTTCTCCATGATCTGGCGGATTGCCTTGCCATAATGGGTATATTTGACATCCAGAGAATCCGCCAGTTTTACTCCATCTTCATTATAGCCGGTTACAGAAATGATCTGGTTAAACCGATTGACTCCCAGTTCGACAGAGGGATTGATATCTATGCTGATTGTCACTGTTGGAGTGAAGTAAAGCCATCCCCCAAGAAAGATCAATAAGAAACATGCGGCCAGAGGAATCAGACGCCAGCGATTTGCGGGACGAACTTTGGTATATCCCTTGGTTTTCTGAAGCAGGAAATTTTTTGCGCTTTCTTTTAATGCTTCTTCTGCCTTGATCCCATCAAAAGCTTCTTTTAATTTATCGTTCATATTCATCACCTTCCAGCTTTTCCCGAAGCTTTTGCCTAGAGCGGGTCAGAAGCGTATAAATCGTATTTACATTTTTGCCTAAAATTCGGCTGATCTGCGGAGCGGTATAGCCCTCATAATAATGGAGATAAATGATCTCTCGATATTTGACAGGAAGGGACAGCACGGCTTCCAGCAAATCCCGATGCTCCTGGGACAGTTCTGCGGGCTGTTTGATCAGTTCCTCTAACGATGTAGTATGGTTGTGGAAAAAACTTTTGAGAAAATCTTTGCAGGTATTGATCGTCACGCGAATCAACCAAGCCTTCTCATGTTCTTCGCTTTCAAACAGAACAGAACTAAGGGTATATTTCAAAAATACCGTTTGAAAGATATCCTCGGTATCTGCATAATTTTTCAGATGAATCATACAGATGCGCCGAACCGTATCGGCATATTGTTCAATCACTCTGTTTACCTCTTGTTCACTCCGCATAGCCTATCACCTGTTTTATCGGTTATGTCCACCTCGGTAGCCCTGCCTTTGGTGCTGTTTTGTTCCCTGACAGACGGCAGTATAATCGCAGACGCCGTCTTGATTGGTGTCGGAACGATTTTGGCCATATCTGGGCTGATCAATATTTTCTTCTGAATCAGTGTCATTGCTGTTGTTGGGTACGCTGCCGGCTGCAATATGGCAGCAAATGGTAGCGGCGTTGTCGCAGATGCCGTCGGCGTTGGCATCCACGAAACCTTTTCCGGTTTGAGGACCGGCTGCTTTGCCGTATCTGGGGTGAGAAATATTTTCTTCCGAATCAGTGTCATTGCTGTTGTTGGGTACGCTGCCGGCTGCAATATGGCAGCAAATGGTAGCGGCGTTGTCGCAGATGCCGTCGGCGTTGGTATCCACAAATCCTCTTCCGGTTTGGGAACTGGCTGCGAATGCACTCGCCGTTCCAATGAGTAATACTGCTGAAGCCGTTAAAATACCAATGATTGTCTTTTTCATAAAGATTCCTCCTTTGATTTTCATAGATGATGTTTACCATCACTTGTAATACGATTGTCAAAGCAGAATCCATTCAAGCTTTCTAAATCATTTTTCCATTTTTTAATTTATTGCTGATATATTTTATGATACAGGAATCTTTGAAAAAAGCAATACAGAGATTTCAGCATGTTGCGGACAAATTAGGCAAGTGAGGAATAGACGTGTACCTTGTTTGAACAAAAAGAGCCTGGACGCAAATTGCGTTCAGACTCTTCCTAGCATGTTGGGCAACTAAAATAGTTTGTGATAGTATCCGTTTCGAATTCAGTAAGTTATTAACGCTTATTACAAGTTTAATAATAATTCAACCTGTTCTACCTGCCTAATTCCATTGGTGGTGGTTACTTCTGTAGTTACAGATCTTGTAATATGAAAGCCTGTCTTTAAATACAAATTGATTGCAGGTTCATTATTTCTTTTCGTTTCAGTATAATAAATACTCACCTGTTCTCTTCTCAGAATGGGTAAAACTTCAGCAAAAATCTGGCTCATCACATTTTGCCTGCGATATTCAGGCTTTGTTGCCACCAAAATTGCATACGCCGTTTTTTTATCATTGATTGTCTTAACATTGTTGAGAACAAAACCGATTATTTTATTTGTCGATTCGTCAAAGGCACCCATCGAAAACAATGGATGATAGTCGTTACTCCGCAGCATTTCACGGAATAGTTGAAGCGTGCATTCTTTCGTAATTTGAAATCCCTCAAATGCCTCCATAAATAAATCGTATATTTCTTGGATCGTCACATTTTCCAGCGTTGAAAAAACATATCAATTCTCCTAACGGCAAATTAAGATAAGATATGAATGATCCTCGGAGTCTCCATGATTTGCGGAAAAGAGCTGGGGTTCCTGATTCAATGCGTCTTTCTGTATCATCTATTTTCGTTGAGTCCGGATGGCGATGATTGTGACAAGGATCATCGCAAGAGCTGTCAGAATCGTGGACATCCAGATCCAGATATCGCCGTCCGAAAGGATCTGCACAATAGACAGCACGGATGCTAAAATAGACACGATACCGAAAATGGTGATGATGTTGATCACTGTCTCGCTGCGGGCCCGTTCGCTTTCCTGCTGGTGTTCCGCCAGAATATTCACCTTGCTGCTGATGTCCTGAATTGCTGTGGGAATATCGTTAACTTCCAGCAGATAGGCATAAATCTGCTTGACATTGTGCCAGCGCGATAAGTTGGCAGGAGTTACCGTGCCAAACGCCTGGAATCTGAGCATGAGGTTTTTCAAAGCTTTCAGCCGTTTTAATTGTCCTTTATCCAACTGTGTGATCAGTTCGGTAAAACGCAGACAGGTGTATTTTTCGTAAAGCGATAGAAGTACCACTGGTAATCCGTCTTCGGCCTGTGCCTTTCTCTGCGCTTCAAAGTCCATTGCTTCATCCGCTATGACATAAGAAATAGTCTGAGATGAAACACAGCAACCCCAACGGTAGGTATTGTAAACCTGATGCTTTACCGCGTAAACGTACCGAATGTCTTCTTCTGACAAATCTTCGATCGGAGCGTCCAGCGGCATCATTTTATGAAGATTAAAGGTGATTTTCTGCATTTCCTCTAAGGTATCAAACCGTTCCGGTACCACAGCAAACGTATAGCAGTAGGCATCTAATAGGAAAGAGGAATCACCATCAAAAAATTTATAAAGACCAAGCGATTTACCAAAATCACTCAGCCACTTTTCCATAGAAAACGGATGCTCTTTCCCCGTAGCATCGATCCAGAAAAAAGTGGCAGTGCTGTGCGCGGAGCCCGGATTGCAGATAGCCTGAAGCGCCTCCATATAGTCAAAAGAAAGACTGAGACACAGAAATGCGATCTGCGTTTGAAATACATACAGGTACGATGCGCTCAAATGAAAGTCGTAGGAATTTCCCTCAGATGATACGCGAAAGGGCTGGATGTCGGTATTGGAAGTTTCACCGCAAAGAGAGGTAATAAGAGGAGCACATCCAATGGTATAACAGGCGCCAACGGACGCCTCATTAGAGCGATTCAACATCGCTTTGATGTTTTCATTGAGGTCCATTGTAGTCGGTGGACAATAGTTTCCGATTTTCTCTAAATGCTCCTGGGAAAATGAAGCCGGGTCGTATTTTAGAGGAATCACCAGAAAACAGCCATACTTCACAGAGTTTCTCTCATAGTCATGCAGCATATTTGTCACTTTCTTCCTTGTTTTTTGCTTTCATGATACCCTGACGGTAAGGGCGTGAGCCCGTTCCGGCCCTGGCCGGGGGAAAGAAAACCACAGAGTTTTTCCGCCATCCGGATGTTTTCGTATTTTGCCCATCGGGCAAAATGCCGGCCGTTCTTTATGGTCGGCAAGAAAACGCCCTGATAGCAACAGAATGCGCAAGCTTTTCTGTTGTTATTATACCAGAAATAGGGCCGCCTGCCAAGAAAAATCCAATCTTTGCCCTTCAAAAAAGCTATATTTATTTTTAAAACAGAAAGGAATTTTGGTTTATGGATTGCGGATAAAATATTCTGTTCCACATCCGTAATCCATTCCCAAGGTGTATGATCACGTTTGATCAAAACGAGCATAGAATCGATATTGTGCAAATGAGCAAGGAGCAGAATGATACCCTTCTGCAAAAGCTTCCGATCTTTTCAGAAATCGGCAGTCAAATCCCGAAAGCTTGAGATTTGACTGCCGATGCAGCATTTATACGTCAAACGCAACAGTTTCTCCGGATTTTCCTTTGGCAACAAAGACTTTTTTCTCCCATTCCAGCTCTGCTTGGGGTTCAAACCCCATCACGACAGAAAGGCTGGAAAGCCGACCGTTTGTCCAGGAAACGTTGATCGTATGCCCGCCGGGGATTTTTACCCCATTTAAATGGCCGCTTTTCCATTCCGCTGGAATTCCACGCAACAGGTGAGCGGTACCGTCATAGTAACTCACAACCGCCTCAATCCCGGCCGCCACCGCCCCCAGGTTTCCGTCAATCTGAAAAATGCGGGGCGGGTGCAGGTCTAACAGGCTCACCGTGGCGAAGTCTTTGATCAGAGCCGTATAATGCTGATAGAATTCCTCCTTGTTTCCCAACCGGGCAGACAAGCAGGATACCCAGGCTCTGCTCCAGCCGGTGTGGCCGCCGCCGTGAGACAGACGATATTGTAGGGAACGGATTCCCGCCTCGTACTGCTCCGGCCGGGTGTTGGGGGTGAATAGGTCAGAAGGATAGATTCCATAAAGATGGGACAGGTGCCGGTGGCCGGGCTCACGTTCGGTGTATTCCTTTTGCCATTCCATGAGCCTGCCGTCGGAACCGATGGCAAAGGGCGGCAGGTTGTCCCGCAACTTTTTCCAGCGGGCGGCCTTGTCCTGATCTACACCTAAAATTTCCGCGGAACGAACCGCATAGGTCAGCGCGTCGTAACAGAGTTGGACATCCATAGCCGCAGACTGGTCAATCAGTACAGGGAAACAGCCGATTTCCGGTATGGCATTTTCAGGAGACTGGCTGGGCAGGATCTGATAAACGCCGTTTTCGTCCTTTTGCAGGTAATCTTCATAAAATTCCGCTACGGCGGTGAAAAACTCGTAGGCTTCGTTTTTCAGATATACCTGATCGCCGGAATACCGGTAATGGTCCCAAAGATGCCGGGCAATCCAGGGCGCCGCCCCAATCCAAGCTGCCCAGCCATAGGATTCCGGTGTAGAGATTCCCCAGGCATCTGTCTGAATGGGCAGATAAACACCCCGACAACCGTAAAGCTTTTTGGCTGCTTCCCGGCCGGAATCCAGAAAACTGCGGACATAACGGATTAAAGCCCCGGCGCATTCCGGCATTCCGGCAGGTTCGGCCATCCAATAGTTCATCTGGAGATTGATATCAAAGTGGTAATCGCTGTTCCACTCCGGAGTTAAGCTGTCGTTCCACTTTCCCTGCAAATTGGCAGGCAGATCCCCGCAAATGGATGAAGAAACCAACAGATACCGACCAAAATCAAAATAAAGCCGGGAAATGCCATTGTCGATTTCTCCCTCCTTTACCCGGCGAATGCGCTCGTCTGTAGGCAGGGAAGAGAGATTTTCATTTTCCTCCAGGGCAAAATCCAGCCGGCCCATGATGTCTGAAAAACGGTCCATGTGGCGGAGTTTGACCTGCTGATACTGAAGCGTATCGAAATGATAGGCCGACAGTTCCTGCTCCAGATCATCCCGAGAAGTGGCTATGTTGATAACAACCTGGATATATTTTGCTTTTTCAACAAAGAGTTGATGGCTTTTCACCGTTACCAAGCCGTTTGTGAAAACCTTTGCCTGTGCAGCAAACTGGATACCGCCGGAAATTTTTCCGCCTAAGCGGAGCAGGTTTTCTGCAGCGGTGATGGAAAGCTCGGTGCCTTCCTCTGTTTGCCGGCTGATGGAAAGGGTACCGGAGAAGGGTGTGTCGCTTTCCCATCGAGCGGATAGGCACTGGCCCACACAGTCGGCGAAAAACTCGCCTGTTACCAAAGCCTCCCCACTTTTGCGGCAGACCTTTGCAACCCCGGTACGAATGTCCAGTTCCCGGCTCACAAAATCACTTTCTCCGGCCAACTGAAAATCAAACTGCCCGGCGGGCTGGTAATCGTCCACCCGTCCCGGTAGTCCAGAAATACCTCCCTTTCCTCCGAACAGGCTGTTGGTCAAAGCTGTGGCGGCAAAATGCTCCCCATTCCGGATAGCCTCCCGAACCAGGGACAGTCCCTCCGCTGACTGCTGCACCTTTCGGTCTTTGTTGCGGCCGGTCCACAGCCACTCATGATTTAAGGTCAGCTGATCCTGACGATCACCCCAGACCATAGCTGCCAGCCGCCCATTACCAATGGGAAGGCCCTCCATCCATTCCTTGGGCGGGGTACAATAGACGAGCTTATCCATGAAAAATCCCTCCTGTTAAACGGTTTATTTTCTTCATTTTATTACCACACAATCGGAAAATCAAGATGGAATACAGATGAAATTGATATTGAGTAAATTCCCAAACAGCGGAATTTGCCAGTCGGCCCGGTCTCTTGCCTAAGGAGCTTAAAATAAAAATGCGACCAATTTTAATCATTGATCGCATTGTTTGGAAGGTGCCAACGGTTTAGATGCCGCTTCTGGCGCGGGCACCCTGCCCGGACAAAAAGAAAAGAGTCTGAACGCGAATTGCGTTCAGACTCAGTCTGGTGGTTGCGGGGGCCGGATTTGAACCAACGACCTTCGGGTTATGAGCCCGACGAGCTACCGAACTGCTCCACCCCGCGATATTCAACTCTTGAGTGCTTTACTATTATATGATAAAAAAAGCTAAAAAGCAATACTTTTTTGAAAAAAGATTGCTTTTTAGCTCTGATTTGTATCATTAGCCAAATATCCTGGTAAAATTATCTTTTATTTGTCTTCTTTTTCGGACTCTTCCTGATCTTGCACAGGCACCTCTTCTGGAGAATCAGCAGTTTCTTCTTCCTCATCTTCTTCACCGGTATAAGCTGTGCCGTCTTCATCCATCATGGAAGTATCTTCATCGAAGTAAAGGGAATTGTCAAAATCCAGTTCCTCACTCAAACGTTTACTCTTGTTTTTCAAGTAGGCGACAACGGCAACTACCGCGCCTACTACGGCTGAACCAATTGCAAGAACTTTAATCCAGGATCCTTTTTTGCTCATATCTACTGCCCCTTTCTAAGGAATCTTCATTTTATTTATCATTATTATATACCTAAAATGTGAATTTAACAAGGTGAAAATTTAAATATTTCCTGTCAAATTCATCAAGATTGCGATTGCCGCCAAAGGAGCCGTCTCACAGCGGAGAATGAGTCTGCCCAAGGTTGCAATTTCGGCGCCATGTGTAGCGGCCAGCTCTGCTTCCTCGGCTTCAAAGCCTCCTTCGGAACCGATCATGATACCGATTTGGTTTACAGAAGGGGTGACGAATTCAGACATTTTGCGTCCGCCCTTTTCATAAAAGAAGATGGGGCATTCCATTTGCGTGAGCTCGTCTAGAGCCTGAGAAAAGGATAAAAGCACTCCGATTTCGGGGATGATTCCACGACCGGACTGTTTGGCGGCTTCTTTGGCAATTTTCTGATACCGGATCAGTTTCTTTTCCATTGCCTTAGCATCAGGACGGGAGACACAGCGCTTGGTAAGAACCGGAACAATCCTCGTTACCCCCAATTCCACAGCCTTTTGAATGATAAAATCCATTTTATCCCCCTTAGGAAGCGCCTGAAAAAGAGTGATTTGAACGCTGGGTTCCGTCTGGTTGGGGGACTCCTCTAAAATTTCGAGCACGGCACAGTCCGGACGAAATTCGGAAATGACACATTCATAGTCCATTCCGTTAGAATGGGAGACGGACAATTTTTCTCCGATTTTCATCCGCAGCACCCGGCTTAAGTGAAGAAAGTCTTCTCCGGTAATCAATATCTGATTGTCAATTTTCTGGTCGCTGAAAAAATGTGGCATACAATACGCTCCGTTACAACAAAATGATAGATAAAGCCGTGTTATTTCTTTTTGCAATAAGTATTAGAAAGAATCATTATCAGCACAATCAGGACTAAAATGGCGGGAAGACCAATCAATAGGGCAAAATCATCTGTATCGACAACCCCGCAGGCAGCTATTACAATGGCGATTCCGAAACAGAAGATCGAAAAACACCGGGTAAGCCGTTTTTCATCATATTTTGCCTTTTCCTCTTTGCTGGCGGTGTTATAACCGGCAATCAGAAAGCTGCCTTTACCCAATAAAAACAGAACACCCAAAAGGACAAAAATCAGACATACAATCACAACGGCGAACATAGTGACCCCTCCTGTTAAGGCCATGATGAGAGAGAATGAGAAATTATCCTCATTATAGCGAATTCTCTCCGAAAAATCCAGCGTTTTTATGGCATCTCGAGAAAAAAGGCGGCATTCTAAAGACCGCCTTTTTCCCATAAAGTGAGAGATAAATAAAAGTATTTCTTTTTAAAGAGTAACACTTCCCTCTAAACGGATATCCCGGGAACTTGCGCCAACCAAAATCCGGAAGATTCCCGGTTCCACCGTCCAGCGGTAATGAATGTCCATTAGCTTAAAGGAATCGTAGTCCAAGGTGAAGGTAATCGTTTTCGATTCTCCGGCCTTTAAATGAATGCGCTGAAACCGCTTCAGCAGCATGGGCGGCGTGACCACCGAGCTGTCCACATCATCCAGATACAGCTGCACTACTTCGTCAGAATCCCTCTTGCCGGTATTGGTGACCTTAAAGGAAACGGTGACGTCAAAGGTTCCGACCTTATTGATCCTTAAGTCAGAATATTCGAAATGAGTGTAGCTCAAGCCAAAGCCGAAGGGGAACAGGGCATTTTTAGGTCCTTCCAAAAATTCCTCATGGCCACCTGGCAGCATGGAATAATAGCAGGGGATTCGGGTAGCGCTTCTGGGGAGAGACAACGGCAGCCGTCCTGCGGGGCTGAATACACCGAAAAGGGCATCAACGATTGCCCTTGCTCCGGATTCTCCACCGAACCAGGTCATGAGAATTCCGTTGCAGATTTCACTTTCTACAGAAAGCTCTAATTGCTTGCCGTTTTCCAATACGAGGATCAGCGGTTTCTGAAGCTCTGAGAGCTTTTGGATCAGTTCCCGCTGTCTGCCGTGAAGGGTGAGCTCACAGCGGTCTCGTCCTTCGCCGCTGGTAATGGTGTTGTCTCCTCCTACCATGATGATGACATCGCACTCCGCTGCTATCTTTAGTGCCTCTTCGATTTCGTCCAGAATCTCATCCTCTCCCTCTGAATACAGATGGGGCTGGCCGTCCACGATACGGGGCTGCTTTTTATCATAGGTAATGGCGCATCCGTTGCATTGACGGACTGTGACTTGTTCTCCCAATTCCTGTTTCATCAGGTCATAGATCGAGTCTATGGGAAAGCGGGGGACAGAAGAATAGCCGCCGATCTTTTGCGCCGCAGAGGATGGGCCGATCAGCGCGATGGAATGAAGCTCCTGTTTCTTTAATGGCAGAACGCCGTCGTTTTTCAAGAGGGTAACAGATTCTTTAGCCGCGTCATAGGCAATTTTGCGGTGTTCCTCACAGCGGATCACCTCCTGATAGGCGTTCTCATCAGTATAGGGATGCTCAAACAGGCCCAGCTCAAATTTTACCCGCAGGACACGGGAAACGATGTCATCCAGGCGTGCCATGGAAAGGGAGCCTTCCTGAACCAGCTCGATGATATTGGCTTTCCAGAAAGCAGGAGGATAATCGCACCCCTGGACATCCAGGCCGTTTCGCACAGCAAGGCCGATGGCGGCTTTATCCGTGCTCACTACATGATGGGAGGTTTTCAAACGTCCAACGCCGCCCCAGTCAGAGCGGGCATACCCCTTTAAGGCAAACCGTTTCTTCAAAACCTCTTTCAGATAGAATTCCGAGCACATCATCGGGTCTGCGTCTACGGAGTTATAGCTGACCATGACGTTATAAGCGCCGCCCTCTTGGATACCCGCTTCAAATACCGGAAGATAGCAGCTTTCTACCTCCCGTTTTCCTGCGCGGGCAGGGGAGCAGTTGGTTCCCCCTTCTGCAATGCCGTGGACACAGTAATGCTTCGGCTCGGCGATCACCGCATCGGGGCGGCTGATATCACCCTTTTGTTCTCCTGAAATAATGGCGGCCGCCATGCGGGAAGAGAGGTAGGTGTCCTCTCCGAAGGTCTCTTCCACCCGTCCCCAGCGGGGCTCCCTTGCTACGTCCAAATTGGGAGCGAGAATTTCATACATTCCAAGGGAGCGGGTTTCCCGTCCAATGGCTTCTCCCACTCTATGAACCAGTTCGGGGTCAAAGGTAGCGCCTAAATTGACCGGACAAGGGAAAATCGTTCCTCTGGTACCGGAAGTGCCGTGCAGTGCCTCTGCGGTAAAAATAACTGGGATGCCTAAGCGGGAGTGCTCTACAAAGTATTTCTGCATCCGATTAAAGGCCTGTGGGGTAGAATACATATCGTGGACAAATCCCATGCCGTCCTGGCCGAACTCTTCTTCCAGACGCGCAAAGTCAAACTCCGTGTCCGGTTCCACGCTGCAATGCTGAAGTTGGGAAGGTTTGGTAGCATATTCTACCCCGCGCATCATGCAGGTCTGGGCCGCCTTTTCCTCCAGCGTCATTTTAGACAGCAGGTCAGCCACCCGCTGTTCCACTGGCAGAGATGGGTCTCGGTAATCTCCCATGATAAATTCCTCCTTATGATTGTACGAAATTCTTTCTACAAAACCTGTAGGATAATGGTCTGCCTCAACATGATTTCAGGAATCGTTTTTGCTAATGGTGATCTGGATGACATGGCCGAGATTGATTAAGGCAATTTGCCTATATTTTCATGAAATAAGCAGAAAAATAAGTTGGATTTATTATAATTCCGGTGCCTTTCACTGTCAAGAGATCAAATATACCAAACATGAAAAAAAGAAAGGCCAAAAGCCTTTCTTT
>CALWNT010000174.1 GCA_944382885.1 uncultured Clostridia bacterium
AAACAGAAATTTAAATTCTAAAACCTAGCCGGTTCTAGACTCCCTTTTTGGGGACAGTTATCCCGAAGTGTTTTGCCGGGCGTTTCACCCCGGCACCCCGACTTCCTTTTGATCCACGTCAAAAGGAAGCAAAAACGTGCCCCTCGCCGGGGAGGCTGTACGGGTCTTAAAAGTTGTCTCCTAACGAAGTACGACGGAAAATATCAGTTTCTACCGAAACAACCGTCAGCCCGAGGGATAAACTAAATTTTTCCGACTTCGCGTGGTTAGGAGAACACTTGTTAAACCCGCACCAAAGCCGCCGCGGCGACTGAGCGGCGCCCTTTTTCTCAATTTTGGGCGAGCAAAATTGAGCCGGGGTGTGGGGGTCGGTACCCCCACAAACGGAGTATAGAACCCATAGGGTTCTATACGATAAATTTCTGTTTATTTCAAAAAATAATCCTCCCTCTCCCATAATAATATCCATCAAAAATTACCATAGATAGGAGCAGATCAACATGAAACTAGAAGATTACATCCATCCCTCTCCCGAAGAAAAACCGCTGGACAACCTCTCGGCAGACGGCGGCCTATGCGGCATCTTCCGTACCATCGGCTGCATCGGCGACAGCCTTTCCTCCGGAGAGTTCGAATCGGAAAACAGCGACGGCACCAAGGGTTATCACGACTATTATGAATATTCCTGGGGACAGTATATCGGCCGCAGTATCGGTGCAAAAGTTTATAACTTTTCCCGGGGAGGAATGAGCGCGTCGGAATACTGGAACTCTTTCGCTGAGGAAAACGACTTTTGGAATAAAGATAAGCTCTGTCAGGCATACATCATCGCCTTGGGTGTAAACGATTTGATCTGGCAAAAACAGGAGCTGGGCTCTCTTCAAGACATCCATCCGGAAAATTATGAAAAAAACGCTGACACCTTTGCCGGCTATTATGGAAGAATTATTCAGCGCCTGAAAAGCATGCAGCCT
Source organism: uncultured Clostridia bacterium (assembly GCA_944382885.1). GTDB lineage: Bacteria > Bacillota > Clostridia > Oscillospirales > Ruminococcaceae > Massiliimalia. The sequence goes on from CALWNT010000174.1 coordinate 975, forward strand.
CATGCTCGCTTTTTCCTGATGACTATGCCCCGGGAAGGAGACGAATATGACGGCATCCGGGAAGCACAGGCAAAGCTTTTGCGGGAAATGGCGGATTTTTTTGACTACACCTATGTCATAGACCTGTTCCAATATGCCCCTATCTATGACGCGGAATTCAAACAGCGTTATTTTTTAAGAGGCCATATGAATCCGGCAGGGTATGTCCTTACTGCCCGCATGACCGAAAGCTATATTGATTACATTATTCGGCATAATCCCGAAGATTTCTCTCAGGTGGGATTTATCGGCACCCCCTATCATCTATAAGCTTCTGTCTGATGAGAATCTTTTCTTGAAAAAGTCAGCAAAATCAGAATAGGCCTTTCCATCGGATTTTATCCGATGGAAAGGCCTATTTTTTTCGCGGCTATTTATCCGCACTTATTACTGAAAAATCATATCGTGAAGCCGATTTACAAAGTAGGTGTAATCCTCATAGCTGATTTCCGGCGGAATCAAATGATCCAAAGCCGGAAAATAGCCTGTTTCAAACAGTAAGGGTTCAATTCGCTGCAACTCTCGGTCCGTAGCCTCTTTCCCTTTGGCAATTTCCATTTTGTCAATGCCGCCCATCATAGACATATAGGGATATTTGCGTCTCAACGCTACCACGTCACAGCCGGCCGCCACTTCAAAGGGCAGCATCATATTGCCCCCGCTTCGGCAAATAACGGGATCAGCGCCTCGCAGTCACCGTCCGTATCTACCTGTACCACTCCGATATTGTGTTCTTTTGCAAACTGACTTAATTTCTGATAATTCGGCAACATAAATTCACGAATCATATCCGGAGAAACCAGGCTCCCCTGTTTTCCCGACATATCCTCCCAAATATGCAGAATATCCACCTGGACATCTTTGCAAATCTTTCCATAGATTGCCAGCCAGAAATCCGTCAAGCTGTCCATAATCTCTTTCACCAATTCGGGCATATCATAAAAGGCGAACAAGCTCCCCTCTACCCCCATGAGATCCCGCAGCGTACCATAAAGGCCGCAAGGATAAATGCCGACCTGTACCGGAGCATCCTGCACATTTCATTTCGCCGCAAGTTCTTTCCAGTTTTCTGGAAATCTAGCAGGGTCATCCGGATTCAATCGTTCTTCCTTCAGCCGTTTCCACTCTTCCCAATTGGTGACCGGCGAACGCAATATTTTGGGGATTCCAGATCTGCCCGCCACACATTCTACAATTTCACCTAAACCGTCCTGCTGAATGATTTTATCGCCATGCCGTTCTATGATATGAGGCGTAAAAGAGGGACAGTGCAAATGATTGACAAAGCTTGCTACCGTGACTACCGGCTGATCAAAAGGGAAAATCCTCCTGCCAGGCATTTGGATTTTGAACACCTTCCCCGTTCCAGCGCTGTATTGTTTCCGGCCAAGGGCCGAAATAAAAGGAAAACGGCGCACGGTCGATCGGTTTACACTGCGCGCAGCGTCGAACCCGCTCGCGATTGGTTAATTTCTGCATACATACCGCTTCTATTCTGTAACGTACATTCCAACGAAACACCATGAAAAAATACGCTGAAATTGAACTGCTATTTATGGATTTCCATAAGAATACTCCTTCTGTTTTGAAAAATGCAAGCAATTATTTTTCTTTTTTGGTAAAAACATATGCACTTTTCCCGGTCAGTTTCCTGAAAATGATGTTGACAAAAGACTGGGACGGTGTTATAATGAACCCATTCACTAATACGATTTAAAGCGATAAAGCAAACAAAATTTGGAGGGAACAAATATGTCACCTAGAAAAGGGAATTTGATGAGCGTGCGCAACGACATCAAGGTGATCGATGCAACACTGCGGGACGGAGGGCTCTGCAACAATTTTGAGTTTACAGATGAATTTGCCAGAGAATTATATAAGACCAATATCAAAAGCGGTATCGACTATATGGAATTCGGTTATAAGGCCAGCAGAAACCTCTTTAAAGAAGAGGATTTCGGCAAATGGAAATTCTGCAAGGAAGAAGATCTGCGGGCGATTGTAGGGGATAATATTTCTGATATGAAGATTGCCGTGATGGCAGACGTGGGAAGATGCGACTTTAAAACCGACTTCTTGCCCAAAAGCGAAAGTGTGATCGATATGGTGCGGGTAGCCTGCTATATTCATCAGATCCCTGCCGCGATCGAGATGATTGAGTACTGCCACGATTTAGGCTATGAAACCTCCTGCAATATCATGGCGGTCTCCCAGGCGAATCTGAACCAGGTAGAAGAAGCGCTGGAGATGCTCTGCGCTTCCAGTGTAGATGTAATTTATCTGGTGGACAGCTATGGTTCTCTCTACCCCGAAAATGCGGCAGAACTTGCCAAAATTTATATCGCGGCTGGGGAAAAGGCTGGAAAACAGATCGGTTTCCATGCCCACAACAACCAAAATCTGGCCTTTGCCAACACCATCGAAACCATGTCTTACGGCGTGTCTTATCTGGACGCTACCGCTCAGGGAATGGGAAGAGGCGCCGGCAACTGCGCGATGGAACTGCTGTTAGGTTTCCTGAAAAACCCCAAATACAGCCTTTACAGCCTGCTCACCTTTATTGAAAAGTACATGATCCCCCTGCGGGAACAGGGTGTCGTCTGGGGCTACGATCTCCAGTATATGTTTACCGGACAGCTCAACCGTCATCCCCGGGAAGCAATGGAATTCACCGCCCAAAACCGTAAGGATTACTGTGAGTTTTATAAGTCATTGCTGGACAATTTTTAACCGTTACAGCCTAATCAAAGGCCGGTTCTCATCTTCATAGAAGATGAGAACCGGCCTTGTTTTAAAACGACTTGCTTTTTAGTTGTAAATACCCTCGCAGCGATCCCCTCCGCCGGCCTTTTGGAAAAGCAACGTTTTCCCAAAATCCTCTTTCTGAACTATTCTCCCTTGAGCACTTTAATCAGGCTGTCAGCCAGAAAAGAGATGGCTGTTTTGGCTTCATTCAGGGTATTCCCGTGTCCTCCTACTTCCAGCAAAAGGCTTCCTACCGACAGATCCTGGTTATAAAATCGGTTCTGATCAAACAGCATCGGTCTGGCAAGGGTGGGGTAATCCTGCTCCATTTGATTTTGCAACGCGGAAGCAAAGGCAAAATTTTTGGTGTAATTGGGGATTCTGCCCGTTCCATTATCCGCACAGCAGATAGTCATAATCTGGGCGGATTTCTGCCCATTGATCTCCGTATAAGGGGCGGTAATTACATTATCTCCCTGGAGCGCATCCCGGTGAACGTCCAGCACTACCTTAATAGAGGGGTGTTCTTTTAAATGTTTCTGTACGGTCGCACGGGAACGGTCATATCCTTCGGTATAGGAGGGATTGTCATGCTGTGTCTTGTCATGAATGACGCCAATCCCCGCAGCCTCCAGCTTTTGGGCCAATACATCGCCTACTGCAATCATATTTTTGGTATCGTCTTTACTTCTAGTGGCGGTAGAGGGATCATACCAGTCCGCAGTATAGGGCTGATAGCTTTCGGTGGCATGGGTATGATAAATCAACACCTGAGGTTCCTCTGAATTCGGATCGATGGTAAAAGGGAGCTCCGTCGAAGCGTAGGACACCACATCCTGAGCACTCAATCCGCTCAGGTTTTTCACCGTACTTTCTCCGATATCTACGTATACCGAGCTTTGGGAGGCCGTTAAGGTCTTACGGACAAGGCTTCCGGCATTTTCCGGCTTTGCGGGAGGGTCTGGTTCTTCTTCCAGGCTGAGCGTCATCTCTTCAGAGGATTCCGGAGCGGATGAAATAACATCCTCTTCTGAGGACTCCGGCGCCGAGTTGCCCTCCGCCACCACAGTATGCTCCTGAGCCGGCTGCTGATTTAACAAGGCCCATCCCCCATTGGGGAACATCAGCCCCACGGAAAATAACGCCACCTTTTCCATCTGCCCGGCGACGGTTGGAAGGGTCGTCAGCAAAAGCTGATAGATGAGGATGACGCTCAAAAAAACGGACGCCCCTTTCAGCAGCAGATGTTGTCCTTTCCATTTTTTCCCTTTCATCCGTTTTCCCTCCCCGCGAACGTTCTTACTTTTTCATTCCTATGCAATCGGGAGGTTTTTTATGACGCTTTTTAGGAAACCAGTCCGGCGATATCCTCTACAGACAATCCGGGATGGAGCGCCCGGTTGATCCCAAAACCGATCAATTTCGCCGCATGCTCAATTACAACGTCAATCTCTCTGGGGGTTACCATCATGACGCTTCCCTGTCCGCCGTCTTCCCCATTTTTCGCGGCAGAATAGAGATCTACCACCGTAGGCACTCCGATTGAGATTACTTCCGCCCCGAGGGTGGCACGGCTGAGCTCTTTGCGTTTGTTGAGCACTCCGGACCCGGGAGAAATTCCCGTATCTGAAAGCTGCACGGTGCTTCCTAACCGTTCCGGCGTCCCCGCCGCCAGGGCGTCTACTGCGATGACCGCGTCCGGATGAAGCTCCCGGCAAATGCTTTTGATCATTTCCGCGCTTTCCATTCCGGTCTGTCCCAATACCCCAGGCGCCGCCGCACAGACCGACGCGCCGATGGGAATTCCCATCTCCCGCAGAGCAATTAAATGACGGGTAGCCATGGTATAGGTCACCGTCTTTGGGCCCAATGCGTCCGGTGTAATATTGTGATTCCCTAATCCCACTACCAGCACCTGTTCCACAGAGGCGGGAAGCAGTTCTCTAAGCTTTTTTGCCAATACCTCCACCTCTTCTTCAAAGTGTTCCGGTACAGTCTGAAAACGGGTAGGCTCCAACGTAAAATAGGTACCCGGAGGCTTGCCGATCTCTTTGGCCACAGAAGGATCCGGAATGACGATCCGTGTGACCGAAACATGATTTTCTACCGTCTTCTCCTGTTTTACCCCACGGATTAACTCGGCCTTTGCAAAATTCACCCTCTCAATCGCCAAATCTGTCCGGATATTCTGGCTTGGTGTTGTTATATTCATCTAAATTCCTCCAAAGCGAAAAATTTTTCTCGAAAACACTTGCAAAATCAAGTGAAACGTGCTAACATATTAAGTGCTGTCATAGTCTTAACGTGTCTCAATTTAGATTATGGATCAATACAACTATATTGTCTGCAAAGGCGATTGTTTTATGTCAAGGAGGTGCGACCTATGCCAAATATTAAGTCTGCTAAGAAAAGAGTTATCGTTACCAAAACCAAAACCGCAAGAAACAAGGCTTTAAAATCCAATTTAAGAACGATCTTAAAACAGGCGAATGCTGCGATTGAAGCAAATGCTGACAATAAAGCGGAAGCTGTAAGAGTAGCTGTCAAGAAAATTGACCAGGCTTGCGCAAAAGGCTTGCTGCACAAAAACTGTGCTGCTAGAAAAAAATCTCAGTTAGCTACTAAATTAAACGCAAAAGCATAATTTGCTTGTTTCAACTGCATAGAGAAATGAAAAACAGACCTTCCGGCGGCTCTTTTTAACCCGTTTTAACCTCAAGGGTCTGTTTTTTTGCACCCTTTTTCTTGTCTGTATGGAAATAAGCAGTCCCCCTTTTGAGGTTTTCTGTGGAAAAAGTAAAATAGTTTGAACAAATTTAAAAGAGTCCCCTTTGGCAGTTGACAGAATAAACTTTTTTGATTATGATAAAAATAAAAGAAAGGATGGGAGAGGTTACTATGTCTAAAAAAAATCATTCTTCAAATAATGCATTTTCTATCATCGCTTTGGTTTTGGGCCTGATTAGCGTAGTAGTTGCCGCTCTGTATATGATCTATCGCTTTTTAAGCGACAGGGCTTATCAGGAAAAATGGAAAGACTACGATGACTGCGGTCTTGCATAATAAAGAACTTGTGAGATATCTTCCGTGGGGAAGGTATCTCAATTTTTTTGCCGCTTACAACAGGAGAAACCCTCCAGTTAAAATGGGATGTTCTCATACCATCAGTGACCAAAAGGAGCTGACAAATAACTAATGACATATGAGAAACTTAATCTACTATACAAATTTCCTGCTTGTTGTTGCGGTGTAGGATCGATATACTGTGAGTGAAATCATTTCATATTAGATTCTGGAGTATACTTTATGGAAAATCGGCTTGAAATATTACGCAATGAAATTGATAAGATTATTTTGAATGAGAAATCAGATCATATCCGTATGTATCTCTCTCATATGTATGGCGTTGCACGATTTTGTACATTGTTAGCTATGAAAAGAAATTTGAATGTTGAACTTGCTACAACTTGTGGAATGCTTCATGATATATTTTATATGTCCGGTGGTAGCAGCGATAATCACGCTGCAAAGGGTGCAGAACAAGCAGAAACGATATTGAAAACAATGAGGTTATACAGCGATGACGAAATTAAAATAGTTATTACCGCTATTTCAAGACATAGTGATAAAAAACACATTCACGAACCATATGACGAATTATTGAAAGATGCAGATGTCATGGATCACTGTATGTACAATGCTGCATTTCCCATAGCGCAGCAGGAAATGGAACGGTATCATAATTTGCTGATAGAATTTGGCATTAACGAGACAAAATGAATATACTCTTACACAAATTAACACCCTCCGAAGAAACAAACTCCTTCGGAGGGTGTTTTTCTAAACTTCCTTATCTGGTGTTGCCAATCGGCCTCCCTTTTCACAGGTTATTTCCCCATTATCCGTGTACGGAAAGACCTCTTTTTTCAAATATATCCCTAGCCAGCTCCATTTCTGCTCCCGTAGGGGTTTGAGTATCCTTAAGCTGATAGGGTTCGTCTACATAATCCCACTTATACATCCCCATCTGATGAAAAGGAATCAATTCCACCTGCTCTACACAGCGGTAGCCTTTGAGGAAATCGGCAAGACGCTCCAGCTTTTCCTGCCGCAAGGTGTATCCCGGAAGACAGACATGGCGAATCCAGACCGGTTTTCCCACCTGTTCACAGTAATCCAAAAGCTTCAGGGCATTCTCATTTCCCTGCCCGGTTAATGCTTTACAGTCGGCGGAATCAATCTCCTTGATATCCAACAGCAGCAGATCCGCCGCATCCACCGCTTTTTGGCAGTGTTCTAACGGAATCGCCCCGGAAGTATCCACAGCGGTATGGAGCCCATTCTCTTTACAAAGACTTAATAACGCATAGGAAAACTCCGGCTGCGCCAGCGGATCTCCTCCGGAAAGGGTGACGCCGCCTTTAGAGATAAAATTCTTGTAGTTCAGGATTTCATCGATCAGCGCTCCCGCTGTCCGCTCCTCCCCTTCGGAAAACTTCCAGGAATCCGGATTGTGACAATAGAGACATCGCAAGGGGCATCCCTGGGTAAACACGATAAACCGCACTCCCGGACCGTCTACCGCCCCAAAGCTTTCGGTAGAATGAATTCTTCCAGTGACTGCTCTCAAATCTTCTGTCAAAGCAATTTCCTCCTTTTTCTTTCCAGTATGGTACTTCCCGAAACAACGGCAAATAGGGAAACCGTTGTTCTCTCTCTGATGGTAATCGGATAATAGTGTGCAAGGACAACCTTTCGGGGCGGCTAACAGGATCAACAACAAACCAAGGAAACAAGTGAGATATCTCTTATGTCCTCCTGACCACTGTTAATAAGTTCCCCGCTTCCCCGCAAAAGCAAGAAATAGAAAAAATGAAATTAACGTGATATAATGTGCTTACTTAAAAAGCGGCAACTAAAATTTTAAAGGAGACAAGATAGCATGCTGTATTTAAAAGAAACAAACTATGAGGATATCGAACAAGAATATTTATTCGTACGAGATATGCCGATTGATGAAAATGGAATGACCAATGAATGGCATGGTATTTCCCGTAAAGATTTTGAAGAGAAAGCAATCGTACAAATGATTGCTTCTGCGAAGGGGGAAAATTTGCCGGAAGGATATGTTCCGGAATCATTTTTGTTTCTATGGAATGATGATGAAATCGTAGGACAATTTCGTATCAGGCACTATCTATGCGAGTCTTTAAGAACCGGCGCAGGACATATCGGCTATTTCATCAAAAAGGAATTTAGGGGAAAAGGTTACGGAACAGAAGGGCTGAAACAAGCTTTGCAGATAGCCAAAAAGATCGTTCCGGAAGACGAAATATATTTACGAGTCAACAAAGATAATATCGCTTCGTTTAAAATGATGATCCATCATGGCGGATATATCGAACACCAAGACGAGACGAAATACTATATAAGGATTAAAAAATAAGCGAAATGGCTCTGGGAAGCAGTCAATTAACATCTCCTATAACCTTGCGAAAACGGAATCACCTACATAATAGAGGAACGGCATAGCCAAGGCTATGCCGTTCCTCGAAAACATTGCTAATACCGTCTTATGAGTGCCGGCCTTTTAGGCATCCTTTCACGTTGCTCCTCTTTCAAGCAGAAAGCAAGAAAATTCCTTAGAATTTTTCATGGAAAGTTCTGTTGATGACATCCAACTGCTGTTCTCTGGTGAGTTTGATAAAGTTTACCGCATAGCCGGATACACGAATCGTCAGCTGAGGATATAATTCCGGATGATCCATTGCGTCCAAGAGCACATTTCTGTCCAGAACGTTTACATTCAGATGATAACCGTCATCCTTAAAGTATCCATCCATCAGCGTTACCAGATTGTTCACCCGGTCTTCCGGCGTTTTCCCAAGGGCGCTTGGCACAATGGAAAAGGTATTGGAAATCCCATCCTGGGCGTATTCAAAGGGAATCTTCGCCACAGATTTCAAGGAAGCCACACAGCCGTGGGTATCTCTGCCGTGCATCGGGTTGGCGCCTGGTGCAAAAGGCTCGCCGGCATGTCTGCCGTCAGGAGTTGTCCCGGTATTCTTTCCGTAAACGACGTTGGAGGTAATGGTCAAAACCGACATGGTGGGGACAGAATCCCGGTAGGTGGTATGTCTGGAGAGCTTCTTCATAAACTCTTTTACCACTTCTACGGCGATGTCGTCTACCCGAGGATCGTTGTTTCCGTATTTCGGATAATCCCCTTCAATTCTAAAGTCTACAATCAGACCCCGTTCATCCCGAATCGGATAAACCTTGGCATATTTGATGGCGGACAAGGAATCCGCTACAACAGAAAGTCCTGCAATACCGCCGGCAGAAGTCCGGTAAACCTTTTCGTCATGAAGGGCCATCTGTAATTTTTCGTAGCAGTATTTATCATGCATATAATGGATGATGTTCAGCGTATTGATGTAGAGCTTGGAAAGCCACTCGCACATCTCATTAAACCGCCCTACTACCTGACCATATTCCAGCGGGCCATCCCCCACTGGTGTGATATACGGGCCGACCTGAACCCCTTCGATCTCATCCTTACCACCGTTCAAGGCATAGAGCAACGCTTTCGCCAGGTTGCAGCGAGCGCCGAAGAACTGCATCTGCTTACCGATTCTCATGGGGGAAACACAGCAGGCGATGCCGTAATCGTCACCGAATTTTTCCAGCATGATTTCATCGGATTCATACTGAATCGAAGAAGTTTTAATGGAGACATCCGCACAGAATTTTTTGAAGTTTTCCGGCAGTCTGTCATTCCAAAGAATGGTCATATTCGGTTCCGGCGCCGGGCCTAAATTGATCAGGGTGTGCAGATAACGGTAGGACATTTTGGTCACCATATGACGTCCGTCGATGCACATACCGCCGATGGATTCTGTTACCCAGGTCGGGTCGCCGGAGAACAGCTCGTCATAAGCCGGTGTTCTCAAAAAGCGGACCATCCGCAGCTTCATAATAAAGTGATCTACAAATTCCTGAATCTGTTCTTCGGTATATCTGCCTTCTCTCAGGTCTCTTTCCGCATAAATGTCCAGGAAGGTGGAAGTCCGTCCCAAGCTCATAGCGGCGCCGTTTTGTTCCTTTACCGCGCCCAGATAAGCAAAGTACAGCCATTGAATCGCCTCTTTGGTATCAGTTGCGGGACGGGAAATATCATAGCCGTATTTTGCCGCCATGACCTTCAGTTCCTGTAAGGCTTTGATCTGTTCGGAGATCTCTTCTCTCAAACGGATGGTGGGGCTGTCCATAATGTCCAGAATCAGCTCTCTTTTGGCCTGCTGCTTCTGTTCGATCAGGTAATCCACCCCATAAAGCGGAACTCTTCTGTAGTCGCCGATAATTCTGCCCCGGCCATACGCATCCGGCAGCCCGGTGATAATATGGCAGTGGCGGGCCAGCTTCATTTCGTCTGTATAGGCGTCAAACACGCCGTCATTATGGGTCTTTCTGTATTTGAATACGTTAGCAACTTCTGGATCTTCTTCCTTGTCGTATGCCTTCAGGGATGTTTTTACCATACGGTAGCCGCCAAAAGGCATAATCGCACGCTTTAACGGTTCGTCGGTCTGCAAGCCCACAATGGTTTCCAAATCCTTGTCGATATAGCCTGCATCATGGGCAGAGATGGTGGAGATCACATCGGTGGATACATCGTATACGCCTTTGCGCTGCCGCTCGATCTTCATCAGCTCGCAGACTTTGTCCCACAATTTTTTGGTGTTTTCCGTCGGTCCGGCCAAAAAGCTGCCGTCCCCGTCATAGGGCGTATAATTTTTTACAATAAAGTCTCTGGTATTGATTTCTTTTGTCCATTTTCCAGGATTAAATTCCATCTTTGAACCTCCTAAAAGATATGGCTTCTGCGGTCAAAACGAACAGTATTTCCATCCAATATGGTAACACCTGCAACGGAACTATGTCAATTTCGCTTGACCCCAAACTTTACAAATGGAAAAACAACTTTTTGTGTAAAATGTTCAGTCATATTTATATTTTCCTATTACAGCTTAATTATACCACAAAAGTATAATTTGTCAACACTAACTTTGTTATTTTTTTGTCATTCTCAAGCTTCCTATTATAACTCCATCCAAATTATTTTCATTCTTTCTTCAACCATAACGTGGTTTAAAACGCCTTGTTAATATAAAAAAACCGGCATCATTTTTGATACCGGTTTTTCCTTTTCTCTAAAATATTATCCACAGAGTACCCGCAGGCTCGGACTTATTCTTTGGCAGCTTGAGCCATCGCGACGAGGTTCGCCGGCGGAATATTCGGCAAAACCTCCTCATGGCTGGGAGAGATGACAATACTCGGGCCGAGAATCTTCCGTACCCGACGGACCTCTTCCTTCATTTCTTCCGGCGTCGCATTGACAAAAAAGCTCTGGGCGTCAATCCCGCCCACAAAGGCCATGTCGTTTTTATACTGCTTTAGATCGTCCGCGCTCATTCCAGCGGCCTGAGCCTGAATGGGATGGAGAATATCCACGCCGGCGTCAATCAGATCCGGAATGATTCGGTAAATAGACCCGCAGGAATGGAGCATGATTTTTTTATTGTACTTTTTCCCCACGGCAATCAAACGCTTGAAGGAAGGGAGGATAAAGCGTCTAAACTGCTCGGGAGAAATAAACAGATCCAGCTGAGTACCGAAGTCATTCCCGAAAAACATTACGTCTGCCCGGTCGCCTAAACCGGAAAAGAATTTTTCATTGCCCGCGACGTAGAAATCGGTAATTCGTTCGGTCAGGGCTTCCACTACCTCCGGGCAGTCGTACATCTTCATAAAATAATTTTCCATGCCGAAAAAGTCGCAGACATTATGGAAAAAACAGCTCCACAAGCCGGTAAAGACCATTTTATCCTGAAATTTGTCAATTTCCTTGTATACGTTGGTAAAGTCAAGATATTTCGGGTCCGGCCAGGGATAATCGTCCAAATCGGATACCTTTTCCGCGTTGGCAAAACAGCCGCCTGCGCTTAAGGTATCCCGGTGGGTATTCCAGGCTGTGTCAAAAATCGGCCGTCCTTCCGGATGATGATAGCCGGAATCGGCATTGATCCAGCGGCAGTCATCGTCTAAATACTGGAAAATCGCTTCCCTTTCTGCCGGGATGCCAAATTCCTGGGCAAAAATCGGCACGAATTTGTCGTTGGGATGTCCGGTCCACATCACGCCCTGTCCATCGCTCTTATGGTTAAAAATCGCCATTGCTTTTTCTCTTGAAGTCATCAGAATTCCTCCTTAGGAACAACCACGTATGATTGTTTTTTATTGCACAGAATAATCAATTGCCTCTATCTTTTCCCCATTTTGGAAATAGACCCGGGGAACCCGTCGGCTGATACTGCAAACTACCTCATAATTGATGGTCCCCGCTATGTCAGCCAGCTCATCTGCGGTAATCCTTTCGTCGCCGTCTCTTCCGATCAAAGTAGCCACATCCCCAATGGCCACCTCTGAGACCCCAGAAACATCTACCATAATCTGATCCATACACACCCGGCCCAATACCTTACACCTTTTCCCATGAATCAACACGTCCGCCGCCGAGGAAAGGCTGCGGTAATAACCGTCCGCATACCCCACCGCAAGGGTCGCGATCTTCATCGGTTGGGGCGTCCGATAGGTTCTGCCGTAGCCGATATCTGTCCCCGCGGGTACTGTTTTCACCATAGTCACCACAGTTTTCCAGGAAAGGAGGGGGATGACCGGCACTGATCCCTTTACGTCGTCGCTGGGACGAAGGCCATACATTAAAATACCCGCTCTGGCAATGGTGTACCGGCTGTTTTCGTAATTGGTGATTCCGGCGCTGTTCTGAGCATGTACCGTCTTTAAGGATACGCCCCGTTTTTCTAACTCGCTAACGGCCCAGTCCAGCCGTTCCATCTGACGGTTGGTAAACACCACATCCTCTTGCTGAAAACTGTCAGAACAGGAAAAATGGGTAAAGATACCGCAGATCTCCAAATTCGGGCAGACCATGAGTTCCATCATCTCATCAATACAGCTGGTTCCCTTTTCTATTACAAAGCCCAGCCGGCTCATACCCGTATCCGCTTTTAAATGGCACATCACCTTTCCCTGAGTAGCCGCACGATCCAGCGCTTTTCCGTATTCCAGGCAGTGAACCGTTTGGATAATTTGATTGGCAATCAAAAGATCCGCCAGCTTGGGCGGCGTATAGCCCAGTATCAAAATTTTTCCGGTAATGCCAAAATGCCGCAGGTTCATCGCCTCATTGATGTTGGATACCGCAAAAAAGCGGATGCCCTCCTGCTGAAGCTTCAGCGCGATCCCCCGATCTCCATGGCCGTAGGCATCCGCCTTAACGACCGCCATCAGCTCCTTCCCCGCAATTGCTTTTAAAATACGGATATTTTCCGCCAAAGCATCCAAATCGATTTCACACCAGGTTCTCTGTAAATAATCCATTGATCACAGCTCCTACATTTATCATTACTGTTCCGTTCCATTCTACTTTTCAAATTTACGCATAAACTGAAGCGGAAAGAAATTTATCTTATCAGATTCTTCATTTACTATACTACTCCGCCTTGTTGTTTTCAACTAAAAAAGGATTACAATTTTCGTGAAACCCTGCTTTATTCTGTCTTTTCTTTTTTCGATAGAAATGTCAGCAATTTCCATATACAAAATGTAAAGTTGATTTTATTTCGGGTTCTAAACAGGTTAAATGTTTATAACCTCTTACTTTTCCTGCCTATTTCAACTATTTCAACAGACTTTTCAACAAAGAAAAGAGTGCTTTCCACTTTTTCAACCATTACATCCTGTATATTTGTTGAAAAGTTTTCACTATCTCCTCGTTTTTCCCTTTTTCTTTCTAAGCGGAGATATCCTGCGCAAAATTGGTTTTTTGGTACTTCATCTGTGTTTTTTCGACAAAAAATTTCTTTTTGCTTTTAAAACGGCTCTACATTTACTTCTACCTGACTGTTCCTGATGTTGTCAACTGGTTCCCGTCTGCGCTTTTCTAAAATGCGTTTCATCGCAAACAAATACACCGCCACAGAAGCCATCGGCCCTAAAATATCTGAAATAGGCTCGGCATAAAATACCATTTCCGCTTCCCAGAAAAGGGGAATCACAAAAATGGGGACAAAATACGTTAGCTTCCGGAAAAAGGACAAGGTAAGGGCAAGTTTGACCTGTCCGATTGCGGTAAAACCGTCTACAATCTCATACTGTACTCCTAACGGAATCACCGCCAAGGTACAGACGCGAATCGCCCAAAGCACCTGCTCGGTAAGCTGTGCATCCTGGGTAAACAAGCGTACAAAATAAACCCCTACCGTTCTGGCCGCGAGAAACATCAGCGCCGTATAGCCCACGCATAACAGGATAATATATTTCTGCGCTTTCACGACCCGATCCAGCTGTTTTGCGCCGTAATTGTAGCCCAAAATCGTCTGGGTGCCTCCACTGATCCCGCCAAGCGGCATGGTCACCACCAACATAAAGCTCTGGACAATAGTTGCGCAGGTAATCAGCATATCTCCTTTTTCCGGTCCTCCATAACGCTGCAATACCGCGTTCATCACAATAATCATCACATTGTCAATGGCAATGATGATAAAGGGGGTAAATCCGGTCGCCAATACCTTCGTCATAATCTTCAACCGATAGCCGCCAAAAGTAATCCGTACCGGAATCTGTCCCCGAAAAAGGAAGCGCAGCACAAAAAAACAGCTTACCATCTGAGAAATCACGGTGGCAATCGCCGCACCTACTACATTCAGATGGAAAATAAAGATAAAAATAGGGTCTAAAATAATATTGAGCACCGCTCCCAGTAAAATGGACTGCATGCCCACTTTGGCATAGCCCTGGCAAATGATAAACTGATTCAAACCTACGGAAAGAAGGGAGAACACCGTCCCAGATAAATAGGCGGTAAAATAGGCCTTGGCATAGGGCATCAGGGCATCACTGGCACCAAACAGCCTCAGCATCGGCTCCCTCAAAGGCAGGACAATCGCCATGAGCAAAACGGAAAACCCGCAAAGCATTAAAAAACAGTTGGACAAAATTTTCCTGGCATCTTCCAGCTTTCCTTCCCCCATTTTCATGCTCATCAGCGGAGACCCTCCGATCCCTACCAGGGATGCTACCGAACCCACCATCGTGATAATCGGGCCGCAGATCCCTACTCCGGCCAATGCGGTATCGCCGATTTCGGGAATATTGCCGATGTACATTCGGTCTACAATACTGTATAAAACACTGACAAATTGCGCCAGCATACTGGGAATGGCAATCCGAAACACCAGCTTTTTGATATCATCCCGTCCAAGGTCATTTTCGATTCTCATTCTGCTCTCTCCTCGTCGTTCAACTCATCAAACTCATTTAGTATACCAAGAATGGGAAAGGATTTCAATTGTTCTGTGGTTATGACGCAAACGGAAATTTATCTTACAGAACCCTATGGGTTCTAAACTCCGTTTGTGGGGGTACCGACCCCCACACCCCGGCTCAATTTTGCTCGCCCAAAATTGAGGAAAAGGGCGCCGCTCAGTCGCCGCGGGGGCTCTCTGCGGGTCTTTAAAGTGTTCTCCTAACCATATCAACAAGGAAAAATTCAGTC
>CALWNT010000175.1 GCA_944382885.1 uncultured Clostridia bacterium
TGAGAAGGGAAATCCATGAGATGAAGCAGCGAGAAGATTCCTAAAGGAATCGGTTGACAGCGCTGGGTTACTTTGTTAAAATTTAAACTTGAACAGTTGTCTGTTTCAGTGGGATTTTGTCGAGATCGGGAAAACTTATTTTGAGCTAAGGCTTGAGAAGGGGAAATCTAACATGGTAAAATCTCCAAAAAATATTTATGAATCCAGCTTTTTTGTCATGAAGCGAAATGTTTGCGGCGTTGTGGCGATGTTTGCGTTTTTAATTTTTTCAGTTTTGTGCTGCGTCTATCTTGTTTGTATGTTTTCCGCATTTTTGGGGAATTCTGTTTGGCAAGACGGATGGATACGGCTGGAAGTTGGAAACCACTGGTATTTGCTGTTGGTTTTGGGGATTCTTCTCCTGCTCACAACGGTTCCTTTGGAGCTGGGGCTCAAGCGATGGTATTATCAGCTCAGCTGTGGCCGAAGCGGAGAATTGCGGCAGGTTTTCTATTATTTTACCGGATGGAAACGGTATGGAAAAGCGATCTTTTTTCAGCTTCAGCTGCTGGTGAGAAAACTGGTGATCTTTGGGGCGGCGCTGTTTCCGGCGATCCTGCTCAGGCTATTTCTGAATAATGCGGAAAATCATCTCTATGGGAATCCGTTTTTGGGAATCCTGTACGGCATCAGCGTGGTGATTTATCTGATTGCAGTCGTGTTGGGTCTGATTGGCGGTTTTTATTGGAATCTGCGGTACGCGGCTGCGGGATATCTGTTTTTTGAAGATCCCAGAGAAAGGGTGACGCGGGCGATTGTACTTTCCGCCCGGAAGCTTAGAAAAGAAAAGCGGGACTGGATGCTTTTGTATCTGTCTATGCTTCCGTTTTATTTTCTCTGTATTCTGGTAGTGCCCTTTGTCTTTTTAATACCGTATATTTATCTTTTGCTGGGAGCTAAAGGAAGAAGCTTTCTGGAATTAGAATTTGAAAATGAGGATGTGCAGTGACGTGTCAGTTTTTACTGGAGTGAAAAGAATTGTCGTCAAAGTGGGGACCTCCACTCTGACCCATCAAACGGGGCTTTTGAATTTAAGAAGGATCGAAGTACTGGTGAAAATGTTGTCGGATCTGAAAAATGCGGGAATGGAATTGATTTTAGTCAGCTCCGGCGCGATAGGCGTGGGGGTAGGCGAACTGGGACTGAAAGAAAAGCCTTCTGACACGCCGACCAAACAGGCCTGCGCGGCCATCGGACAGTGTGAATTGATGTATATTTATGATAAGTTATTCAGCGAATACAATCACAAAGTAGCCCAGATCTTGCTGACAAAGGATGTGGTAGAGCAGCCGCATCGGAAAGAAAACGTGCAGAATACTTTTAACCGCTTGCTGGATATGAATGTGATTCCGGTTGTGAACGAAAACGATACCGTTTCGGTAGAGGAAATTGAATTCGGGGATAACGATACCCTGGCGGCTGTAGTAGGAAAGCTGGTAGATGCAGATCTTCTGATCATGCTCAGTGATATTGACGGGCTGTACGACAAAAATCCGAGGCAGTTCAGCGATGCCAAACTGATCCCTCATGTAGAGAAAATCACCGAAGAAATTCGGGCATTGGCTGGCGGAAAAGGTTCCTCCTTGGGAACCGGCGGCATGATTACCAAATTAAACGCTGCTCAAATCGCGATGGATGCAGGGTTCCCCATGATTCTGTTAAACGGGCAGCATCCAGATCTGCTGTACGATTTGTATGACGGCAAAGAGGTGGGGACGCTTTTTGGCAGGCTGAAAGGCTCTGTTTGCTAGAGCGGTATTCCTAAGCATAGACTGTTGTAGATAACTTGATGAAGAAAGAGTGATTGGATGGAAAACGGAATGCTTTTGATTGGGCAGCGTGCCAAACAGGCGGCTCCGGATTTGATGGCTTTGTCCACCGGAGAAAAAAATCAGATTCTTTCCGCTATCGCGAAGGCGCTGATTTCCCGGAAAGAGGATATTTTAAAAGCGAATGAATTGGATTTGAAAAACGCTGAGGCAAACGGTATTTCCAAAGTAATGGCGGACCGGCTGCGTCTGACCCATCAGCGGATTGAGGATATTGCCGCCGCAATCGGTACGGTGATGGACCTGGAAGATCCGGTGGGGATTGTAGAAGAAGGATATACTCGGCCCAATGGATTGTCCATTCTCAAAAAGAGGGTGCCTATGGGGGTCGTAGGGATTATTTTTGAATCCCGTCCCAATGTAACGGTAGATGCCGCGGTACTCTGTATTAAGTCCGGCAATGCCGCTGTCCTCAGAGGGGGAAAAGAGGCGATTCATACCAATCGTATGCTGGCGCAGGTAATGCGTGAAGCTATTGCCTCCTGCGGAGTCAATGAGGATATTGTCATTTTGGTAGAGGATACTAGCCGGGAAAGTTCCCTCGCCATGATGAGGCTAAATGGCTATTTGGACGTTTTGATTCCCAGAGGGGGTGCGGGTCTAATCCGTGCGGTAGTGGAAAACGCCACTGTTCCTGTCATTGAAACCGGAGTGGGAAACTGCCATGTTTATGTAGATGAAACTGCTGATTTGGAAATGGCGGTAGAAATTGTCAATAACGCCAAGGTGAGCCGGCCTTCTGTCTGCAACGCCTGTGAGAGTCTGCTGGTTTCTGAAAAGATTGCGGCGGCCTTTTTGCCCGCTCTCAAGAAAAAGTTAGATGAACATCAGGTAGAGTGGCACGGTTGTGAAAAGACCCGTGAAATTTTGGGACAGGAGATTATCCCTGCGACAGAAGAGGATTACGGCAGGGAATATCTGGACTATACGC
>CALWNT010000176.1 GCA_944382885.1 uncultured Clostridia bacterium
CGCATTAAGCCCCCGCGGCGACTGAGCGGCGCCCTTTTCCTCAATTTTGGGCGAGCAAAATTGAGCCGGGGTGTGGGGGCGGAACCCCGACAAACAGGAGTACAGAACCAACTTGGTTCTGTAAAGATAAATTTTTGTTTTATCATAAAAGAAGAACTATAATTCTGTCTATATCGGGTGCCAGAATATAAAATAGAGAGAGCGGGGAAAAGAAGTGAGCGACAATATACATGCGGGACACCGTGACCGTTTGAGAAAGAAATTTCAAAAAAGCGGAGCGGAGGGGCTGGAGCTTCATGAATTATATGAACTGCTGCTGTTTTACTGCATCCCTCGAAGAGATACAAACGCTCTCGCTCATCAGCTTCAGGAAAAATTTCCTACAGTCAGAGATCTTTTGGAAGCTGGAGAAGAGGAATTATGTTCTGTTAAAGGAATTTCAGAAAACAGTGCGGTTTTAATTCGCTTGATTTCTTCTTTGGCTCGCTATTACTATAAAGATTTGGCTTCGGAGGAAACCGCAGGGGGATTGGACACATTGACAAAACAGGCCGCCTACCTGCGCGCTTATTTTATCGGTGTGAAACGGGAGCAATTTTATCTTCTTTGCCTGGATCATAAGTGGCGGGCGATCCACTGTGAAAAAATGGCGGAGGGAGGAGCTGGTTCTGTTGCGGTAGACTGCCGCAGAGTAGCGGAAACTGCGTTGCGGCACCATGCGGTGCGGGTGATCGTCGCCCATAATCATCCGGACGGTGGACTGGAATTTTCCAATCGTGATGTGGAGACCACCAATTTTATCCGCAATGCTTTGGGCGTGCTGGATATCCAGCTTTACGACCATCTTTTGTTCTGCGGAAAAGAATTTATCTCTTTCCGCCAGAGAAATTATATCGATCTGTAAAGGTATCTGGCAAAACGGATATACTCAAAATGACGACGTGTGAAAAAGTCCGGAAGTATTCGCTTCCGGACTTTTCTTATGTAAGATGTCTGATTCGTATTACGCAAAGGAGAGAGTAATTTCTTCCCCGGAGTATTCCACTTCCCGAATGCTTTCTGGCTGAGAGGCCAGCACAACCCGAAAACGACGTTGCTTCGGCATGCCGGAATAGGTGCCATCCCGGCGGGAGATGGTAAGGGATTGATTGCTTTCTTTCCAGGTAAAGACAATATTGCTGTACTCATATTGTTCGTAACGGTAAGAATCCCCTTCGTCTTCATAGAGGAGAAACTCTCCATCCTGGCCTGGATAAATCTTTAAGGTAAGAGTTGGGTTTTCCTCCGCTGTGATATATTCCAGTTCCGGTCCCAACGGGATGATGGAACCGGACTTTACATATAGGGGAATTCGGTCAATGGGAGCGTCAGCAATGATCGTTTGCCCGCCTTTTTCTTTGGTATCGGTCCAAAAATCAAACCAATCCTGACCGGCGGGAAGATAGACTTCTCTGGTCTTGGAGATACCAGATAGAGGAATCGATTCCGCTTCATAATACATAGGTTTGGTCACCGGGCAGACCAAAAAGGCAGGGCCGAAGAGGAATTCATCTAATAGGTCATAGGTGTTTTGATCCTGGGGGAACTGCAACGCTGGGGGTAGGATGATCCAGCCATCCTGGAAAGTCACTCCTCCTGCCAAAGAATAGAGATAGGGGATTAGACGGGAACGAAGCCGGATAAATTTGGCGATGGCATCGTAGAACATGGTGCCTTCTTCTCCGAAATTCCAGATTTCTCTGGGCGTATAGGTACCGTGGGAACGCATCATAGGAAGGAAGGTGCCGTATTGCAGCCATCTGGTATAAAGTTCCCGATAGCCTAGATCCTCGCATCCCTTGTGATACTGCCCGCTGATGAACCACGCATTGTCGTCATTTTGTGGGAAAAATCCGCCGATGTCCATATTCCAGTAAGGTTCTCCCGCAGCAGAGAAGGAGGCGCCTTCCGGAATCTGCCGTTTGAGGGTATCCCAGTTGGAACTGATATCTCCCGACCAGGTAATGGTGGCGTAGCGGTGTTGACCGGCATAGGCGGAACGAGTGAGGTTCACCACCCGTTTTTCCTGAGTATAGGAGCGCTGTCCCTCATACATCCCTCTGGAATGATTCAGGGAATAGGCGGAAATCTGGGTGGGGTCTAAATATTTTTTCGCCTCAGCGGTGTTGATGGCAGCCCGTTCGTGAGGCTCAGGGCGGAGAACCCCGTTCCAGTCACTTTCAAAGGGTTCTGTGCAGTCGCACCACCAGCCGTCCAGGCCATACTGAAAAATGCCCTGCTCCGCCTGCTTCCAGTAGATGCGGCGGGCACGGCTGTCAAAGGCGTTATAGGTGGACTGATTTCCCAGCATGCCGCCCTCTTTTTGCAGCTCCAGCTGATTGGGGCAGTCTCCCTGCATATTCGGCCAGACGGAAATCAAGGCATGAGCGCCCATACTGTGGATTTCTTCCATCATACCGGCAGGATCAGGATAACGGGAGGCGTCAAAGCTCTTCTGTCCCCAGAAGCCATCTTCCCAGGTCATCCAGTCTTGAATGACATAATCCAATGGAATCTTTCTTTTTCGATATTCTTTTACAATGGATACCAGTTCTTCCGCGGAGTGATACCGCTCTTTGGACTGTCCATAGCCAAACACCCATTTGGGAAGCAGGGGAGCTTCCCCTGTCAGCTTCCTGTAACCTTTGAGTACGTCGTCATAACAGCTGCCGCCGATGAAGTAGAAATCCAGTTCGTCCACCAAATCCTCCCAGACATAAGAGCCATAGCCGTTGTCTTCAAAAGTCATCATCGAACAGCAGTTAAAGAGAAAACCGTATCCCTTGGTGGAGACAAAGGAGGGGATGCAGGCCTTCATATTCTGCTGATACACCTGGCGGCTTTTCCCTCGGAGGTTGCCGTATCCTTCTTCATGAGAACCGAATCCAAACAGCGCCTCTTTTTTGTCAAAAACAAATTCCACCTTTGCCCGGTAGCCTATGCGGTCGACCCGGGAGGTGTAGTCGCTGGCGACCGCTTTCATGCCGTCTACCGATTTGACGGCGGTTACCTTGGCGTTTTTAGAGAACTCGTTGAGGACAACCTCTTTTTCCTCCAAGGTTTTCCCGCCGCGGGAAGGCTCTTTGATAAACAGTTTTCCATCAGCGTCAAAATAGGAAAGGGCGCCTGTTTTTTTGTTTAGAGAAACAGTGCATTTGGGCAGGCGAATGAGGTAGCAGTCCGGTTCTTCTTCCAAACGATAGGAAGTAAAACAATCCCGGCAGATTACAATTGGAGTGGAATTTTTTGTCTCCGGCCAGGGGAGGAAATGATCCCGTTTGGTCACAGTGACGCGGACGATTCCCTCGTCCACCGGCTGCAGGCGGATCATGGAAGATTCGGACGCAAAAACGGCGTCTGATTTGTGGGAAACTAAATGATACATGATATAACTCCTTTCATTTTGCAAAATTGTTCTATTATTCACATTATAATGTCTGAAATTAAAAAATACTTGCAAAATAGGAGATAAAAATGATACAATAATGACATCTAAAGCCAAATTGAAGGGGGAAGGTTTATGGAAATAAGAGATCGGTATCAGGAGCGCAGCGAGCGGGATTTTTTGCCGATTCCGTTTTCCGCCTATCGTCTGAACACCTTTCCCAATCAGCAGCATATTCCTCTTCACTGGCATCGGGAACTGGAGATCACTTATATTGAAAGCCCAGGCTGGATTGAAATTGAAGGGGAATCCTTTCCTCATCAGGCAGGGGATATTATCTGTGTGAACAAGGGTCTTTTGCATCGCTCTTATACAGAAGAGGCAAAAACTGCCTATCTGTTGGTATTTGATTTAGATCTGCTTACCTCTCCCTTTACCTGGGACAACAAGGAACTGTTTCTCAATCAGATGATAGAGGGTAAGTTATTACTTCCGGAAGTGGTGTCCTCTTTTGAAAGTGGCTATGAAACGCTCAAAGAGATGATTCTTAAAGGGGTAGCCCTTTGGGAAGAACGCCCTGATGGATGGGAAGTTTTTATGCAGTCGATCCTGCTGGAACTGGTTTATTCTTTCTATCGCAATGGGCTGCTTCGTTCTCATCAGGAACAAGGGAAAACACCGCAAACCGAATATGTAAAAAAGACAGTTTGGTATATGAAACGGAATTTTAGTCAGGAAATCAATATTGAAGAATTAGCGGCACAGGTGAGTCTTTCCAAATCCTATTATATTCGGGTGTTTAAAAAATTTACGGGACAGACGCCGCTGAACTATTTAAACCATATCCGTTTAGAAGAATCGAGACTGTTTTTAAACCAAGGAAAATCGGTGACAGACGCGGCGATTCTCTGCGGAATCCCAGACGTAAGCTACTACATCCGAAGTTTTAAAGAGGAATTCGGTATAACGCCGAAAGCTTATCAGCAACAGGAAGGATCTTGAGCCTAAGATAGAATGGCTGGTATTTTCAAAAAAGAGAAAAGAGGTTTGCAAAAGCAAACCTCTTTTCTCTTTTACGTTATGCCTTAGGCAGACACGGATGCGCAGCTTGCCAGAAACGGAACCACGCTAAAACGATGGTGGAATCCACGGGCTCTATAAACAGAAAAATTTTGAGGGAGAAATCTCTCTCAAATTAAAACCAAACCACAGCAGCTCCATCCCAAGAACCAGACTGTTTATGCGAAAGATAAATACTTTAGATAGGAACTGATTAAAAAGCTTTTTTCATACCCGCTCTATCACCGGGCAGACAGGTCTTCCAGCACGTCGTAAATATGGTTGGGATGCAGATGATATCGATTGCATAGCGCCAACAGTCTGCGAACCTTGATGCGATTAGAGGAGACAGCGTGGATAATTTGATAGGTTTGGGCAGTCAAACGACCGTTTTGCATCGATACCTTTTGAATACAGATCCCATAAGAGGAATTTCCTTGAGGAAAGATGGGATCAGGATGTTCCCGGATCAGTTGATATCTCCAAAAATAACAGAAAACAGACTTAGATGGAATCAATTTGTTCGCAGCACACATGGTAAATAACTCCTTTGTAAAATAAAATGTCAGTGGAAAAGAGATAAGATCCAAATATGGTGTATTTTTAGTCATATTTTAGGATAGTTATATTGTTTCACTTTTACAAGGAATTATAGTGCCCGAAGAAGCAAACTGAGGTTGTTCCTGTTATAAGTCCTCCGGAATTTTTACAATATCGGTAAAGACAGTGTGGTAATAAGGCGGAATCATTTTGTTTTTATGGAATTTTCCAAAATACCAGAGCTTGAATGTAGCAATCTGGCTGATAGTATCCAGATAATTATTGATAAAGGAGGTGGTATTGTCCTCGATATTGATAAACCGTTTGATTTTTTCCGGCGCGTCATGGGTGATAATGATGTCTACGGTATCGTGGTGCTCTTCCAGATGTCTAATGCCGTTGGAGGTTTCCTGGATGGTGGGCTGCTCCTTGCCGTGGGTGTCGTATTTCCCCAGCTTTTCAAAGGATTCCGAACCGTCCCCGCCCCCAAAGGCAAAGATTTTTTTCCCCTCGATTTCGTAAATTTCGCCCCTCATCAGATGGACCAAGTTGCCGGAAATCACCTGTGCCTTTCCATGGTTCCATTCGCTGACCTTATACTGTTCCAACAGTTGATAGTTCTCGTTGCACCCGTCTACGAAAAGAATCTGATATTTCTGCTTTCCCAGCCACGCAAGCTGTTTCTGTTCTTTTTTGTCTCCGTTCCAGAGAAAGCCGAAGTCTCCGCAGATAATCAGGGTATCGCCTTTTTTCAGCTTTTTAAGCTCTTTATTTTTAAACCGTGAAAGATCTCCGTGTGTGTCTCCTGTAATGTAGATCAATGAAAACGCCTCCGTGTAAATTGATTACTGTATTTTAGTATATCAGATTTTGAACTGGTTGGGGAGAGAAAAGATGAAAAAAATTTAAAATTTCTATGAGAATCTCTATGCCATATTGTTTTTCTGGAAAAAGATTGTTATAATAGATGAGCGCATATTTCGTTTATCCATTCAAATGATAATGGCGACGAGGAAGTGCGATGAAAGCAAAGAAAGATTTGGTTCCTACCGGGAGGGTTTTGATAGATGAAATGGTTGAAAAAGGCTGCTGCGGTTTTGTCCGCGGCAGTATTGACGGCCACGATGTGTGTGCAGACTGTATTTGGAGCGGTGACTTATGAACCGGATTCCTTTACTGTTTCGGCTCAGGCGGCGTATCTGATCAATACCGATACAGATACACTGATTTATGCGAAAAATGAAAATGAACAGCTGCCGCCGGCGTCCTTGACAAAAATTATGACGGCTATTTTGGTTTTGGAAAAATATCGGGGAGAGGATGAAAGCAGTACTGAACAAAATCTCAGTGAGGTAGTGGTAACTGCGCCTGGCTATATTTTTGACGATCTGTTTACCCTAAACGCCTCTACGGCGGATATCCGGCGGGGAGAAGAAGTCCGGATGCTTGATCTGCTTTACGCTCTGCTTCTGGCGTCAGCCTGCGAGGCGGGAAGCATTATTGCAGACTATATGGGAGATGGAGACATCCAGGCTTTTGTGGACCAGATGAACGAAAAGGCGAAAGAGCTTGGCTGTGAGAATACGCATTTCACTGATGCACACGGACTGGACGATAATCAGTACACCACTGCTTATGATATGTACCTGATTACGAAATACGCTCTGACACTACCTTTGTTTGAAAAAATTTCTACCACCGTTTCTTATGAAATGCCTGTTACCAATAAGCACGAATCTACCCGCTATGTGATTCATACCAACAACATGCTCAGCAAGGTGCGGGGAGGTTCCCTCTACTATGAGCCGGTGCGGGGTATCAAGACTGGAACCACGGGGCTTGACACCAAAAACCTGGTTTCCGTGGCGGAGAAAGACGGTTACAACTATATGGCGATTGTGTTGGGGTGTCCGATGTACGATGAGCAGGGAAATTCGGTATCCAACAGTTATATTGACACGAAAAATTTATATCAATGGGTTTTTGATGGCTTTGAGATCAGAAAAATTCTGGACACTGACTACCGGGCGGTGGAAGTGCCGGTAAGGCTTGCCAAGGATAAGGACTATGTCATTGCGGTGCCGAAAGAGGATGTTTCCCTTTTGATGCCAACTGATATCGATGTATCTACCATTCAGAAGATCCCGGAACTGAAAGAAGATTTAAAAGCTCCGCTGACGGCGGGGGAAGATGTTGTGGGTACCCTGACACTGAAGCTGAAAGATGAGGTGCTGGCAACAGTGGACCTGGTGGCGGCAGAAGATGTGGAGCAGAGCAAGATCTTGTTTGTGCTGGATGAGGTGAGGAATTTTTTCTCCCTGATTTATGTGAAGATCGGACTGGCAGTTTTGCTGGTAGCGCTTCTGGTTTATATCGGTTTTACCATATCCCTTTACCGGAAGAAAAAACGGGGAAGATACCGCATGCAGAGAAAATAAAATTCCGTTTTGGAAAAGGCAATTAAAAAAAGGGCGGCAGGACTCAGTCCTGCCGCCCTTTTTTCTTCACATGACGACCTTATTCTCCATAAGAGCTTTGGAAAACTCCAAGTTCCTTTCTAAAAAACATTTGTCATAACCCCTCTTTTGGATTATAATTAAGTTTGATCGATATTTACGCGATATCTTAAAGGAGGATCTCTTATGAATTATCTGGAAAGAAAAATCAAGGAACTGGAAGCCTATCTCCCGGAACTGACTAAACGGGATGATTTTGACGAATTCTGGGACAAAACCATCAAGCAGGCAAGACAGGTTCCTCTCGATGCAACCTTAACCGATATGGACTATCCCTCTCCCTATGTAAAGGTTTACGAGTTATGTTACCATGGCTTTGACCAGACCCCCATTTACGGCTGGTATCTTGTGCCTACCTTTACCCAAGAAGAGTCCTTCCCCTGCTTGGTTAACTATCATGGCTTTACCGGAGACCGGGGCATTCCTTCTGAATTTATGCAGTGGGTGATGATGGGGATGGCGGTGATTTCCGTAGACTGTCGGGAACAAGGTGGAAAAACCGGAAACTGTGCTCACTATTCCAACAGCGGGTTGGTGACTAATGTCAATTCCAAGGGGATCTTGGATAAAAACGAATATTATTACCGCGCAGTTTACATGGACTGCCTCAAGGCGCTGGACTTCGCTGAAACCAGAAAAGAAATTGATATGAGCCGCATCGTCATCAAAGGAGTCAGTCAGGGCGGTGCGTTGGGCATGGCAATCTGCGCATTGGACGATCGCCCCAAGGCGGCCTTTTTAAATGTGCCCAGCAACAGCAATATTGAGGCCCGTGTGGAAGGAAGATATGGTTCTTTTTCCAGCGTGACCGACTATTTGAAAAAGTTCCCCCAGCATTTGGATCGGGCTTATGAAACTCTCAGTTATTTTGATACCATGAATATGGCGGACAAAATTAAGTGTAGGGTTTTTGCCTCTGTGGGGCTCAATGATACTACCTGTCCGGCCAAGTGCTATTATGCCTCTTATAACCGGATTACCGCACCGAAGCATATTGACGTCTATCCCTTCAACGAGCATGACGGCGCTTATCCTGTCCAGATTGAGAAGGAACTGAGATATCTCAAAGAGTACCATATCTTGGATAAGGAATCATCCCGATAGGAAAACTTTCATGTTAAAGGATGTAATACAATGGCAGATCACAAGCTTTTCCCCGTAGAGGAAACAATTTTCATCGGGATTCCGCTGGCTTTGGTAGGTGGATTTTTGGACGCTTATTCTTACCTGTTAAAGGGAGGAGTATTTGCCAACGCAGAGACGGGAAATATCGTGTTAATGGGCATTCAATTCATGAGGGGAAATCTGTGGCAGGCTCTGTATTATCTTTTTCCGATCTGCGCTTTCTTCTTAGGCGGGATTGTGGTAGAGGCAACTAAGGAAAAGGTTCCGAAAATCGTTTTCCTGCGCTGGACGCATCTGGTGCTGGTAATAGAAATCATTAGCCTGCTGGTGATCGGATTTCTTCCACCGGTGGTTCCCTTCGCCGTGTCGAATGTGACGATTTCCTTTGTCTGTTCTTTGCAGGTTTGCACTTTCCGCACCATCACCGGCGCACCCTATGCCACGACGATGTGTACCGGAAATCTCCGTTCCTGTTCGGAATGCTTTTATCGTTTCTGGCGAAAAAGAGATCCTGTCGCTGGAAAAAAGGCGCTTCGGTATTTTGTGGTAATCGCAACTTTCTGTCTGGGCGCTCTGCTGGGTGCGGTATTAGCTTCCTTTTGGGCGGAAAAATCTATTTGGGTGTGCTGTGGAATTTTGTTTCTGGTGTTTCTTATCATATTATGGTTTGATCGGAAGGAAAAACGGATTCGCATACAAACAGAATTTTTTTAGAAAGTCAGGCCGGCCGGGGCAATTTGCCCCGGCCGGCCTGACTAGGAAGAAAATAAAACAACAGTCGTTAAATCGGCATAGAAAATCGAGCTGTTTAAACGGCCCAAAACCCTGTTACTTTATAAGGCTGATATCCCTCGGTCTTTATCGAAAAAGCAGTGAGACAGTACGCGGTCCCACCTCCGCCATAACCCGGCAGAAACGTAAAATAACATGGGGTAGACATCTTGTCCGAAGCACAGATGATATCTGTCGCCGGTGTATTAGGAGAACCAGGGGGCGATAGATAAAAACAGGTTCCGGGGGAGGGGGTGGTGAAAATGA
>CALWNT010000177.1 GCA_944382885.1 uncultured Clostridia bacterium
TACAATAACCGCAGAATCAAGATTAAGTTAAAGGGCCTGCCGCCTGCTCTTCACAGACAACAAGCCCTTTCGGTTGCTTGAATTATTTCTTCAAAAATATTGTCTAACTTTTTGGGGGCACTTCAAACCTGGTCTCTCGTTTTTTAACTCATCGCCTTTTGAAAACACATCATTTGATTAGAAAAGGCTTTTGTTGTTTTTGAGATAGATTTTTTCGAAGGCTCTTCTTGATAAACTGCTCCCTTTCCTGATCAGAGGTGCAGGAATGCAAAAAGGAAATTATATCGGCATCCTCGTGCTCTTTCAGAAAAAAGGTGAATTTCAAAGGGGCGTCTTCTTTAAGCCAGACTTGCTCTAGCATCATTTTTTCATATAACGAATCCCGCACATACTCCAAAAACGTAATTCCTTCCCCTATCAATTTCTGTATCTGGTCAAAAAGCTCCTTTTCCGTATTTCGATTAATGGATAATTCGCTGATGCGGATTCCCGTTCCTCAGATGGTCTGCATAATCAAAGCGATTCTATGATTGTGACTGCGCTGAGCCGCCTTCAGCAGTCTTTGATATTCTGTTTTATTCAGTTCCTTGTCTTCAGAAGCGAAAATCTGCCGCTGTACTCGAAACAGTTTCACACAGCTGTCGTTTCTGCCGATGAACCGCAAAAAACGATTGAGGGAAACCAGCATAGAATTTGCACTGGAAGATCGATCCCGCTGCGACAAATAGTCCTTATATTCGATGACTTGCTGCTTGGAAAGTTCCTTTTCCTGGATAAATCCGAGAAAACAACGGATATCCCTCAGATATTTCTCAATTGTAGCCTGGCTTTTTTCCTCTTCTCGCAGTAAACGTTCAAAGGATGTCAAATTTTTCTCCATGTAGGATACCTCCGATTTTAGTTTTATCTTTATCATTTCCGGAATGACAGAGTTTCATCCTTCCGTCCTGATTATCATGGATATTTGCTGCATTGTATTTCAGATAGTTTGTTAGATGTTATCAAAATCGTGTGAATAAAATATTTGAAGGTAATTTGGTATCGCTATATGATGGTATTTCTAACAATGGGAATTAGTTTGCACTTTTATGTATATGCGGCTCCTCCCGAACAGGTTTTTGGGAAAGTAGCGTCAATCTTCTGTCTCGGCTCTAAAAAATTGAAAAAAGCATTTTTATCCTTTTTTCTTTCAAAAACATCTTGACAAAATAAATCCAATTCTGTATAATATAAAAGCTGTCTGATGACTATGGAAAGACAGAGAAAAGAATTATTTTGGAGAGGTCGCCTAGCTTGGTTTATGGCGCACGACTGGAACTCGTGTATGCGTTAATAGCGCATCGAGGGTTCGAATCCCTCTCTCTCCGCCATGCCGGAGCAAAGTTCGCTTTGCTCCGGCTTATTTTTGTCTGCTGCCGAACATAAGCTCTCCGTCTGCTTCCTTGCTCCTCCTCTTTCGCAAAAAGTCACGGCCGCTGCTAACTTTTTGGCGAGTTACAAAAGTTCAACTCTCTCATCTAAAGCTGCCGATACGATCTTTTTTATGTGCCTTTCGCATAACGATACGAGTGTAGCTCGTTCCGCTTTTTATGTCCCGAAAAATTTGAGGGAACACCACATTGCTGCCAATCGCAGAAGAATTTTAGTATAATAAAAATGAAAGAACGAAACAGAAATTTATTTTATAGAATCTAGCCGGTTCTAAATTTGGCTTGTCGGGGTTCCGCCCCCGACGCGACGGGTTCCTTTGGTACACGCCAAAGGAACCAAAACGTGCCCCTCGCCAAGGGGGAAACTCTCCTGTGGAGAGTGACGGGTCTAAAAAGTTGGCTCCTATCAAGGTACAGAGAAAAATATTAGTTATTGCCAAAACAGCTGTCAGTACGAGCGATAAATTGAATTTTTACATCTTAGCATGGTTAGAAGAACACTTTATAGACCCACACTAAGCCTCCGCGGCGATTGAGCGGTGCCCTTTTGGTTTCTTTTAGGAACTCAACTTCGTTGACTAGCAAAAGAAACTCGGGGTTTGGGGGCCGAATGCCCCCATAAGCTGGGTGCAGAACCAGTTTGGTTCTGGAGCGCTAAATTTCTGTTTCCCGATACCTCCTTTTATCAAATACTCCCTGTTATTGACAAAATCCGGTGTCCTCTTGATTTTCTGACGATGATATCCAAACCAGTATGATAAAAACATTTTATCAATAACTGTTATTTTTTGGCATTTTAGTATAACAGAAATAAGTGCTTCTGTATATCGATTATTTTTAGCTTTCCTCTGAATATGTTAAAAAGCCGTATTGTTTTCTGTAAGCGAAACAATACGGCTTTTTTCACAACCAGTCTTTTGCCATTTTGTGATATATGTATGATAATTATAAAACAAAAAAGATTTTTCTTGATATTTTGTATAAAAAGAATACGCTTTTTAAAAGACAAACTATCGCAACAAGTTTTTAGGAGGTTTTTAGTTATGTCTCACGAACAACTGATTCGGGAAACCTATGAGAAAAACGGCGGTATCCTGAAGCTGATTCCGGTCTTTGTTCCACGGCAGTTTTCCAGCCCCGGACACCGTCTGCGTCTGCACCCGGACGATTATTTTGCTTTGGGTACGGTACGCGGCGGAATTAAAGAACGCTGGTTTTGCAGCACGATTCCGGCCAACAACGGTCCGCTTGCTCCTGCTGACGAAGGAATGAGTTATGTCTCCTATGGGACAACACCGCAAGAGCGCTTTAGCTTTAAAGAGGCTGTAGAGGTACTGAAAGAAAAATTAGTCGGCGAAAAAATGATGGAGCTCTATGGTGGATGGCCGATGTACGCAAAGTTTTTTGATAATTCCGTTCCGCTTTTCCATCATCTTCATCTTACCTTTGAAGACGCCGCAAAAGTAGGCCGTCTGGGCAAACCGGAAGCCTACTATTTTCCTCCTCAGTATAATAATTATGAGGGTTCCTGTCCGGCTACCTATTTTGGATTCGATCCTGACTGCACGAAAGAAGAGGTGCACGAACGCCTGCTTGCATACGAAACCGGAGATAACCGCATTACCGAGCTTTCCCGCGCCTATCGAATCGAACTTGGCACCGGCTGGTATACCCCTCCGGGAGTCGTACATGCTCCAGGCTCCTATCTCACCTATGAACCCCAATGGAACAGTGATGTAAATTCTGTATATGAAAATGTTGCCTCCGGCGAAGTCTATTCCAAAGACTTTTTGACAGAGCATCTTCCGGAAGAAGAAAAGGACAACATTGACGCTGTGATGGATTTAATGGACTGGGAAGCAAATACCGATCCTCATTATAAAAAGCATTATTTCCGTCCGCCTCTTCTTGCTGCGGAAGAACCCGGCGTATACACCGAAAAATGGATTGTGTACGGAAATCCCTACATCGGCGCAAAAGAGCTCACCATTTTCCCCGGACAAAGCGTAACCATCAAGGACAGCGGCGCTTATGGCTGTATTCTAACGCAGGGCTTTGGTACGTTGGAAGGATATCAGTGTGAAACTGCCGGAATGCTCCGGTTCGGACAATTAAGCGCGGATGAATTCTTTGTTGGGGAGGAAGCTGCGCATAAAGGGGTAACGATTGTAAATCATTCCTCCTGTGAACCGCTGGTAATGCTGAAGCATTTTGGCCCCAACCATCCTGAAATGCCCATGCCGAACTTTGATAAATAGATTTCATCCCCTTTCATTTATTTCAAAAATTCTCTCGGAAGCTTACGGCAGATCCTCTGCCGTAAGCTTCCCTTTTGCCGATAAGCAGCGATCAAAAAACGGCGGCAGAAAATCTGCCGCCGTTTTTTGATCGCTTTTCAGTCCGGAAAAACTTCCGGTTAAATTATCCTTCAAAAGGATTTTCTGTAGGATAGAGCATTCCTTTTGGCTGATTAAAGCCAATATCTTCTACTCCCAAGTAACGGAATACCTGGAACAGCGCTTTTCCAAAATGTCCGAAAGCTACCGCCCCATGATGAGGATAACGCTTTTCAATCAGTACATGACGATAGAATCTTCCCATTTCCGGAATCGCAAACACACCGATGCCTCCAAAAGAGCGAGTCGGTACAGGCAATACCTCACCCTGGGCCACATAAGCTCTGAGGCCGCCTTCCGCAGTTCCCTGCAAACGGAAGAAGGTGATATCTCCCGGAAGAATATCCCCCTCCAAGGTTCCTCTGGTAATATCCGGTTCTTTATCCGGCTCCAATCCGCGGTGCATGATCAGCTGATATTTCATGGTGCAGCTGGTAAGTTTGCTGGACGCGGTATTTCCACAGTGGAAGCCCATAAAGGTATCTTTCAGCGTATAGGGATACTTGTTCTGAATCGAGGAAAGATACATGTCTGCCGGCACACTGTTATTGATATCCAGCAGTGTTACCACATCCTCGCTGACGCACTGGCCGATGTATTCACTCAAAGCACCGTAGATATCCACCTCACAGGATACCGGAATACCTCTATTCGCCAGACGGCTGTTTACATAACAAGGTACAAAACCGAACTGAGTCTGGAAGGCCGGCCAGCATTTATTGGCGAATACCACATGACTTCTGGAGCCCTTGTGTTCCTCCATCCAGTCCAGCAGGGTGATTTCATACTGAGCCAGCTTGGGCAGAATTCCCGGCATCTGATTGCCTTCTCCCAGCTCTGCCTCCATATCAGCCTGAACTTCTGGAATTCTTGGATCTCCTGCGTGCGCATGAAATGCCGCAAATAAATCAAGCTCGGAATTTTCCTCAATTTCTACCCCCAGATTAAACAGCTGTTTGATCGGTGCGTTGCAGGCCATAAAGTCGGTGGGACGCGGACCAAAGGAAATGATTTTTAAATCTCTCAACCCTAAAATGGTACGGGCAACCGGCAGAAAATCGACCATCATCTGTGCGATCTCAGAAGCAGTCCCCACCGGATATTCAGGTATATAAGCATTGAGGTTGCGCAGCCCCAGATTATAGCTGGCGTTGAGCATGCCGCAATAAGCGTCCCCTCTGCCGCCAACCAGGTTTTCCTGGGTTTCCTCTGCTGCCGCGGCTACCATCACAGGACCGTCAAACTCCTTAATCAACAGAGTTTCCGGCGTTTCCGGGCCAAAATTCCCCAGATAGACCAGCAATGCGTTTACACCGTTTGCCTTGATATCCGCAAGAGCCTGGCGCATATGTATTTCATTTTCAATTGTGACGGGACATTCGTAAACTTCCCTGCCCAATTCACGGTAGGCAGCCACCACCGCCCCACGGCGATTAGCAGATAATTCCATCGGGAAACAGTCACGGCTGACTGCTACGATTCCCAATTTCACTTTCGGCACATTGTTCATATTTCATTCCTCCTGTTAGATTGAATCGGTGCATTTTACCTGTTCAGATAGTTTTATGATAACACGGCGGTGAAAAAATGTCTATTATAGGAATCCGACAAAATATCAGTTGTATTCTAAGTAAAAAGAACTGAAAAAATATCTCTTTCTCCAAAAATTCAGAAATATTCTGTCAAACTGTAACAATATCGTGCAGGAGCACGAAAAAATTTTGCAGGAGATCAAAAATCGGCGTTCAGATGCTTTCAGGCTTTTCCCTTCCATTGGAACAGCAGCGAATCAATCCCGCTGTCACCGGATCGGACCTTAACAAAAGCAGAACAGAAGCTCGCCGCTTCCGTTCTGCTTTCTATCATTACAAAAGGATCAATATAAGCGTTTTCTACCGACTGATCTGTTTTTATTCTTTCTCCTGCCTGATACGATCCCGCTCCATCTTGGAGTAAACACAGCCGCAGTAGTCCTGACGATACAGACCATATTCTTCCGACAACTCAATAGAACGCCGGTAGCCGTTTTTTTTCTTAAAATCAGAATAAAGGTAGGAAACACCGTATTGAGCCGACAGCTCCCGTCCTATTTCATTCAGCTTTTGCGCATTTTTGTAAGGGCTGATGGTGAGGGTAGTGGTAAAATAGTCAAAACCTTTTTCTTTGGCGTATTTTGCTGCTTCCTCCAAACGAAGCCGGTAGCAGGCAAAACAGCGTTCTCCCCCTTCCGGTTCTTGTTCATGTCCCTTGGCGATTTCGTAAAAGGAATCTGTATCGTACTCCCCTTCCAGCAGATGAACTGGATGAGCGGGGGTCAGCCTCTGGATAAACTGCCGTTGTTCCTCCACTCTGGTACGGTATTCTTCCTCTGGATAGATATTGGGATTATAGTAAAATACGGTAATTTCAAAATAGTTCGACAGATATTCCAGTACATAACTGCTGCATGGAGCACAGCAGCTATGCAAAAATAAAGTGGGGATTCTCCCCTCTTTGGAAAGGCCAAGCAGCAGCTGGTCCAGCTCTCTCTGATAGTTCACTTTTACGCCAGAGGGCTTTAACGGCGCTTTCCACTCATAAATACAAAGTCCTTGCGGCAGATCGTCGAAGGTCCGTGTGTCTTTCAGGCGGAATCCGTTTTTCTCCAATGCCTTTTGAGAAGGGATATTTTCTCCCACAACATACCCAGTCAAAGTATCTCCCGGAATCAACTGAATTCCCTGATGTTTCGCCCAGCCGATCAGTTCCGCAGCATAACCATGTCCCCAACTTTCCTGTTTGAGGAAAAGACTAAGAGAATACTTCTGCGGCTCTTGTTCTTCTTTTAAGGCAAAAACCCCTAAAAATGATTGGTCGGATCTGAGCCTGACAGCGAATCCCCTGTTTTTTCCCTGGGTATAGGAATCCACCAGCTTTTGGGCCTCTTCCAAATCCTTGAGTGGTTCAAAGCGCATATATCGCGCCACATCCTCGTCACGCCCCAGACCAAATACATCCTCTACGTCCTCCTGGGTTAACGGGATTAAAAATAACCGGGATGTGGTAAACATACTGTTCTC
>CALWNT010000178.1 GCA_944382885.1 uncultured Clostridia bacterium
TACGGTAGAACAGGTTTTGGCAAAGCAGGTCTTTATCGAAGCCAGCAGGCAGGACAAGCCCTTTGAAACGGCAGAGGATATCCTGATGCACCTTTTAGACGGAGGATTTTCCTCGGCGCCTTATTTCCGTCTGCAAGCCTCCGGTACTTATCTTGCGGATTTTCATCCCACAGGCTTTGCGCTGATCGATCTGACCGCCTATCACAACGAATATCTCGGCAAACGGCATCTGAAAGATGAACTCGACGTAAGATTCCCACAGTCACATTCCTTTTTATATCGGGGAGATGTGTTTCTATTCTTACACGGAAAAACAGATTCCAATGGTTTTTCTGCGTTGGCGGAGGAATTTCAATTAAGAGTGGTGATATCGGACGGAATTGACGACCTGTTTGAGTTGCCCGCCCTCTATCGCACAGCGCGCGAAGCGCTGGAGCTGATGATGGATCGCCGCTTTCACAGCGGAAATGTCTGCACGGTGGCGCAACTCCGTACGCCGCTTCTGCTGAAAGATTTGGAAAGGCGAAGCGACCTGATTGCAAAAGAGCTCCGGGCGCTTGCCGCACACGATAAAAAGAAGGACACGCAGTATTGCGAAACGCTTTATCACTATCTGACCTGCTGCCGATCGCTGAAGAAGACCTGCGATGCCCTTTTTACCCATCGGAATACGGTGCTTTACCGTATCCGCAGAATAGAGGACGATTTTGCCATTCCTTTGGATGAGCCTGCCGCACATGCCGACTTACTGCTTGGCGTGTCACTCCTGCTGTTTAAGGAGAAAGGACCGGATTTCTTTCTGCATACCATAAACAAGAACGAGAGAGAGGAACAATGATTATGAAAGAAAACAGAAAATTGTTAAGAGAAGTATAAAACGATATCCGCCGCGACATGACCGATGAGGAAGTGCTGAATTTGTTGGCAGACAGCAAAATTTCGGTCAAGCCGGAAAGCAGAAAGGAAAAGTATACATTAGGACAGCGCGCCGCCGATACTATTGCGAAATTTGCCGGCAGCTGGGCGTTCATCTTCTCCCTTACAGGAGTGCTTGTTCTTTGGATGGTCGTCAATGTCATTCCGGTAGCTAAAGCGTTTGACCCATATCCTTTCATTTTGCTGAATCTGGTTCTTTCCTGTGTGGCGGCAATTCAGGCGCCCCTTATTATGATGAGCCAGAACCGGCAGGAGGAAAAGGATTGCCAAAGAGCCGAAAACGATTACAAGGTCAACCTGAAAACTGAAATTATGATCGAGGCTTTAATGGAGATAAGTTTATTATAATTCTGCTGTGAATCCACGTCTGTAAAAAGCTGAATGAATCGTTTATAATGATATTTATCGGTTATATCTTGTTCCGAATATCGCAAAAGCAGATATACTAATCGTATAGGGAATAAACAAAGTGGGGTGCGCTGTGGACACCAAAAATATAAAACAGTCTGTTGGAAAGAAAATAAAGTTCTTTAGGGAAAAATGCGGGTTCACTCAGGAAGAGTTATCTGAAAGAGTAGAAATATCGCAAAACTATTTATCAACCATAGAAAGGGGAGTAAGTTTTCCAAGCCCAGGAAAATTGGTTTTAATTATTGATGAACTTGGTATTTCGGCGGATCAATTATTTGAAGATGTGATTAAAAATTCCTTTCAAATAAAGAGTTCTTTATTATCAGAAAAGATTCAGCATTTGTCCCTTGACGGACAAAAACTTGTTTTATCGGTGTTGGATGTTCTGATCCAAGAAATAGAAAATAGATACTGATCATAAGGAGGAACTAATTATGCCTATGAAAAACCAAATGCAAGAAGAACCTGTTGATTTAATGGGAGGCTTTGTTGACGGAAAACTTGTTTCCGTAGCGAAGGGGTATAGCTCATCAGAAGCATGGCAGATTGATGAAGAACCGCCAGCAGGTACTATTGTATACAGGATGCTGTCCCCGGAAGAATATAAAGAAGCCGAAAAGCTTCTTAAAAACAGCAATAAATAAGGACTAAAGCAGAGTGTGCGTAACCTCTGCTTTTTTGTTTACCCGGAAGCACTTCCAGGTAAAGGAAAAGAGGCCGTTCCACGACCCGATACTATATCCCAGTTTTTGCAGAAGATAAAGTTGCCTGTCACAGGTTTCAGTTAAAAACATAAGCGCAGTAAAGAATTACAGAAAAATGAGCAACCAACTCCTGGCTGAAGAAACCCGAAAGGCACGGGAACAACAAACCAGAATCCTGATCGCAAATTTAGACGGATGGGGTGAAGAATATGAACAAATACGACAGGATGATTGAAATCAACAGAGAACGAAGTGATGAAAAGATTTCTGCGGCGAAACTGGCAATCCGCAAACTGCTGGATCAGGGAGAACGGGTATCGGTTCCACAGCTCGTAAAAATGACAGGCGCTTCCAGAGGATTCTTCTACAAGAACCCCATCGTGAGGGCTGAGATTGACCGGGCTATGGAACAGCAGGCTGGAATCATTAATTCACGCAGAGACATTTTGGACAGAGCGATGGAAGGACGGCTCGATCTCCTTCAGGAAGAAATTTTTAGGCTCCGGCAGGAAAATCAGGCGCTCCGTGATGAAAACCAGAGACTGCAGAAAATCATCAGCAAGAAAAGCCGGAGTGCATTCCGAAGCTTGTAAAAAAATAAAACATAGGAAAATACATAGGGACAGCGGCTGGTTGAGCCGCTGTCCCCTGCTATTCATAAAACGTATGGCAAGACATTAACCATAAGTATTTGTATAGATGGGTAAACCGGAGTACAATAAAGAGGAAAGGTCGGAGCAATATGCCACTTAAAAAGAACAGAAAACACACTTGTGTAAGACGTTAAGCCCAGTATTTTCAAGGGCTGGAGAGGATGGGCTACATTTTAGTACCCGATTTGGTGGTATGTTGCGCCTGCGATTATAAACAGTTTTTTGGAGCAGTATCATTTCAGCGGGAAAACGATTGTTCCCATTGCCACATCGGGTGGAAGTGGTATGGGAAAGACCAATAGCGAATTGGCTGTATCCTGTGCAGGGGCGGAATTAAAAGACGGTAAGGTATTCCGCGTGAATGTAAGTACCGACGAACTGCGGTCTTGGGCGGAAACTTACCTTTAAATGAGTTTTTAGCGATTGAAGATATTTAACACAATTTTTGTGGAATTGCTTCCGAGCCGATATTGTTGCTTACCGGTTCGGAAAGTAATGTTAGCAAACGAAAGGTCATTTGTAACGTTCAAAACAAGACATTGCTGCTTGATTGGAGAGAAAATAGAAAAAGCCCCAGAAAAGCGGCGCCGTAAATACATTTTAAACAGAATTCTGTAATTAGAAGAAAACTGCGGTTATCAAAATCATGCCGCATGTGAGAAAAATCAGTCTTGCCGACATACCTTTGATCACCATAAATCCACAAAAATCAATGGTTTTTAAAGCAGGGGAGAGGGACTTCAGAGAAAATGAATTGCTGATGATTTGGATAAATAGGTCATCAGGATTGGCGATGCGTTGGTTTTTTGCAGATACTGTTGGAATTTCCAGGTCTGAATAAGCTCGCGCCGATGATTGTGCATAAGTTGATCTGGAAGATGAGGATACGCAGTCGCCGTAATTCCCCAAACCGTTTAGCAAATAAAAGGAAGATGATGTAACCTGTTTAGCGGCTTACATCATCTTCCTTTTGTGTTACTGCCCTATCTACATGGATATTTGCCGGGGATTTATTATCAGCTGGGATTGAGCCGGTAGAAATGGTTTGCGAAACAGGAATGGACAGAAACTGAGTTTATCCACCAATTAAATCTGTTCTTTGATTCGATCCAGCACGCCCTTCTCCAATCTGGATACCTGCGCCTGACTGATACCGATTTCCTGGGCGACTTCTACCTGGGTTTTTCCTTGGAAAAAGCGAAGGGTCAAAATATTTTTCTCCCGTTCGGAAAGATTTTTTAAGGCTTCCTTGAGCATGATTTCCCCTAGCCAATCGTGGTCGTCATTGTGGTCTCCTACCTGATCCATAACATAGATCGTGTCGCCTCCGTCGGAGTAAACCGGTTCATAAAGGGAAACGGGCTCTACGATTGCTTCCAAAGCGAGGACAACTGCTGATTTTTCCATTCCTACCTCTTTGGCGATTTCTTCGATGGTGGGATCGCGGTCATATAGCTTGGTGAGCTTTTCCTTCGCATTCATAGCCTTATAAGCGGCATCCTTTAAGGATCGGCTGACCCGAATGCTGTTGTAATCCCGTAGATAACGTCTCAGTTCACCAATAATCATAGGAACGGCATAGGTGGAAAATTTGACCCCTACGTCGATATCAAAATTGTCGATTGCTTTCATCAGGCCGATGCAGCCCACCTGAAACAGATCGTCCAGATTTTCTCCACGGTTAGTAAACCGCTGAATCACGCTCAACACCAGTTTGAGATTTCCATTAATGAGCTTTTCTCTGGCGGTCGGGTCACCAGCCTTCATTTGTTTGAGATACTCTATTTTTTCCCATTCTTTTAGTACGGTTAAGGTTGATGTATTGATTCCACAGATTTCTACTTTATTTGTTTGCATAGCAGTTCCTCACCTATTCTTTTTTCCTTGCCTACAGTATGGGAATGTTTTTTACTGATCATTCAGCAGGAAGAAATGCAAATAATGGAAGAACTGGAGTTTTGTTTGAATAATGATGGACAATATTTTTGGGAAATTTCAGTCATTTGGTCAGAAAACAGAATAGATAGGGAAGCTGCTGGAACAAAAAGGGGCGCATTTCTATAGATACTCTGATATAATATTTGCTTGAAAATACATTTTTGTATCAAACTTTATAAAGATTTTCAAAAATGATTGCAAAATAATGTCTTTCTGTGTATAATGAGATTTGTACTTTTTAAAATGTCAATCACTTGCGTGAAAACGCATGAAATATAACGTAATGGAGGTGGCGTACAGTGGAAAGTGCACTCGGTTTAATCGGCAGCTTACTGCCTATGATTTTAATTCTGGTTGTTTTCTATTTTATTTTGATTCGTCCTCAGAAGAAAAAAGATAAAGAAACCCAGCAGATGAGAAGCAGTGTTCAGATCGGTGACGAGATTACAACAATTGGCGGAATTATCGGTATTATTGTCAGCCTGAAGGAAGACAATGTTGTGATCGAGACCGCAGGAGAAAGAAACAAAATCAGAATCAAACGTTGGGCGATTCAGTCCAATGAGACGGTTCATGATGAGACAGAAGCTTAATTTTTTCTTTTCGGCATAAAGAGAAATTGCTTTCCATAAAATGTAGAAACTTCTATTTTTGAGGGGGAATTTTTATGCCGAACAACCGGACTGAAAAGGCTGGCAGCCAGCATCACAAAAACAAGGGGAATGGGTATGTATTCCCCTTGTTGGTTTGTTTTTTAGCAGGTTTTTTGACTTTGGCTCTTTTGTTGGTTTTAGGATCGCTCATTGTATCCGCAACAGACAGCCAGACCGTACTGACGGTGACCTCTTGGGGGATTTTGCTGATCAGTGCCGGTGTGGTGGGGCTTTTATGCGGAAAGGCCTTTCGTCAGGAGCGGGCTGTAATGGGGCTGATTTGTGGGGTATTGTTTTGTCTCTTCCTCGCTTTAGGAAATTTGCTGTTTTATCACCATCCGTTTACAGTACTGCTGCTGGTCAAATATGTCGCTGTGATAGTGGTGACAGAAGGAACCGCTTTAATTGCGAAACCTGTCAAAAAAAGCAAAAGAAGGCATTGAACATTTTGAGTTGATGTGCTATAATAAATACATCTTAAAAGCAGTTGTTCGCTTTTAAATCTGTGTCCCCCTGGAAGAAGGGCGGAGTTTCGATTTTTACTGACAAAGGAGATTGTACTTATGAAACATGTAAAGACTTTAAATAACGCAAATTTGAAAAAGTCTGCTGCTACCGGCGGTTGCGGCGAATGCCAGGCTTCCTGCCAGTCCGCTTGCAAAACTTCCTGCACAGTAGCAAATCAGAAATGCGAAAAATAGGAAATCGGTTGAGGGACATGGAAACGGTGTCCCTCAATTTTTTCTGACAGAAAGAAAGAGCGGACGGCGCCGAAAGGCGCCGTCTCGATATCTCGAAACATTATTTTTAGGCAATCATAAATAACAAAACCGGTGACATGCGCGGCGGTTTTGTTGACAGGTGATGTTAGAAGAGGGGGATGCCCCCTCTTCTAGAGCGCAGTCGGCTCTGCCGACAAGCTTCGACGGCGCCGAAAGGCGCCGTCTTTCGCGAAAAGGGAATTGCGACATTAGAATAGGAGTTAAAGAAAATATGATACATCAGTACAGTTTAAACGGCTATCAGATCGTATTGGACGTACATAGCGGAGCGATCCACATTGTAGATCAGGTGGTTTATGATTTATTAAAGCTGCTTTCTGACGAAAAGGGTGAGCTGAAAGTTGAAATGACCCCCGTCTGTCCGGAAGAGATCAAGGCACAGCTACTAAAGTCCTACTCAGAAGAAGAAATCAAAGACGCTTATGACGAAGTATTGGAGCTGTATCAAGGGGAAGTGCTGTATTCCAAAGACGATTATGAACAATACGCCAATATGATGGTGGCTTCTCCCATTAAGGCGATGTGCCTGCATATTGCCCATGACTGCAACCTGCGGTGTAAATACTGCTTTGCTTCTACCGGAGACTTTGGCGGCGGAAGAAAGCTGCTTTCTGCGGAAACCGGGAAAAAGGCCATTGACTTTTTGCTGAAATATTCCAAGGGAAGAAAAAATCTGGAATTGGATTTTTTCGGCGGCGAACCGCTGATGAACTTCGACGTTGTAAAAGAAGTCGTAAATTACGCCAGAAGCAAGGAAAAGGAATACAACAAAAATTTCCGCTTTACCATTACCACCAACGGCGTTTTGTTAGATGACGACAAAATCGATTTTATCAACAAAGAGATGTCCAATGTAGTGCTGTCCATTGATGGACGAAAAGAAATCAACGACCAGCTTCGCCCTGCGGTAAACGGCAAGGGAAGCTATGACGTTATTGTGCCGAAATATCAGAAACTGGTGGCAAACCGCGGGAAAAACCCAGGGGATTACGACCAGTATTATGTCAGAGGAACCTTTACCAAGCATAATCTGGACTTTTCCAAGGATGTATTCCACTTAAATGAACTGGGCTTTGATCAGATTTCAGTAGAGCCTGTAGTGTCTCCGGAATATGCGGAATACGCTATTACGGAAAAAGAGCTCCCGCGGATCTTTGAAGAGTACGAAACGCTGGCAAAACAGTTGATTCAGCGGAAAAAAGAGGGAACCGGCTTTAACTTCTTCCACTTTATGATCGACTTGGATCAGGGTCCCTGCGCCATCAAGCGTTTGAGGGGCTGCGGCTGTGGAAATGAATATGTGGCTGTAACGCCAGATGGAGACGTTTATCCCTGCCATCAGTTCGTCGGGATGGAGGACTGGAAAATGGGCAGTGTGGAAGACTTATCCGTAGACTTTAAAAAGAAAGATTATTTCGCCAAAGCCAACGTGTATGCCAAAGAGGATTGCAAGACCTGTTGGGCGAAATTTTATTGCAGCGGCGGCTGCAACGCAAACAACCTCCAATATGCCGGGGATGTGCTGAAATCTCACAAAATTTCCTGTGAATTAGAGAAGAAACGTCTGGAGTGCGCAATTATGATCAAAGCCGCTTTGGCGGATCTGGATGAAGAATAGAAAGCTGGTAGTAACATGAGTATCGGATTTATTGGCGCCGGTAATATGGCGACTGCAATCATCAAGGGCTATCTGAAAAATGCGAGGACAGATATTTTTGTTTATGATCTCTGTGAGGAGAAGATGGACGCTTTGGCGGCTTTAGGCGTCAAAAAAGAAACCGGAATTCCGCAGCTGGCGCAGAAAGTGAAGTATTTGTTTCTTGCGGTAAAACCTCAGAATTTCCAGGAAGTTCTCAAGGAGCTTCGGGGTCAGGTAAAAGAGGACACCGTTATTGTGTCCATCGCGGCTGGAATCACCGCCGATTATTTGAAACAAGAATTGGGATTTGACGCCAAAGTAGTTTTGGTGATGCCGAATACCCCGTTGATGCTTGGCTACGGCGCCACAGCCTTAGCTAAGGTCAGCCCGACTACAGAAGAGGAGTTCTTTTTCTGTTGTGAAATCTTTAAAAGTTCAGGGGAAATCGCCGTGATTTCATCGGAGAAGATGAATGAGATCATTCCCATCAACGGAAGTTCCCCAGCGTTTATTTATCAATATGCCAAGCATTTTATTGAGTACGGCGTTTCTCAGGGGTTTGATTATCAGCTTTCCCTGAACCTGTTCGCTCAGGCATTGATTGGCTCGGCCCACATGATGACCGATTCCGGACATACGCTGGACGAGCTGATTCAAATGGTGTCTTCCAAAGGCGGTACTACTCTGGAAGGCTTGCAGGCTTTGCGGGATCATCATTTGGACGAAGCGGTACAGGATGCCTGTGAGCGGTGCGTGAAACGGGCGTATGAGTTGTCTAAATAAATAATTTATCTGAGGAATTATTTATAAATTTGTAACATATATTCTATCAGAATATTTTATGATAGGAGTTACAAATGATTATGATACGGACAAGGGGTTTTTCTCAATTTCGGCGTAAGCCTTCTCAGGGATACGGCGGAATTGAGCTTCCGGCCGATGTTCGGCCTGAGCCAACAGTGGGTTTGGCGCAAAAACGAAAGCGTATGTTCTTTCTGCTGTTTGCTGTCTTTTTTGTGGGGATGATGTACGGTTCGATTCTGCTGCGGGACAAGTCAGGGGGATTCCTCAAGAATTTGGGGATCATCCAGGAGACTTTTCTGGCGGATAAAGCAGAACAGTCTGTATT
Source organism: uncultured Clostridia bacterium (assembly GCA_944382885.1). GTDB lineage: Bacteria > Bacillota > Clostridia > Oscillospirales > Ruminococcaceae > Massiliimalia. Next base: position 8,846 of record CALWNT010000178.1, read on the forward strand.
TCAGTGCTTTTGCGGCAGTTTAGGTTCCTCCCTGTTGTTTTTTGGGTGTAGCTTTCTATGCGGTCTGAGCGCTGTTGGGCAGCCTCTGGCAATCGCCTCGCTCTTTTTAAAGGGCTTGGGATTGGGAAGCAGTATGGGATATTTATATCTTCATTATGGGCTTTCCGGAATCGGCTACAGTGCGCTGTTTTTGCTCCCCAGTGGGGCAGTAGCGGTGTTTGCCCTTCTGCTTTCGGTGAAGGAATCCCTTCGTCTGTCGAATCTGCTGTTTTCCGCTCTGATGCAGGGAAGAGAGCAAATTTCAAAAACGGTATGGAAACTCTATCTGTGCAAGCATGGTATTCTTTTGCTGATATTAGGGCTTTCGGCTCTGATTGATACGCTGATTACGTTTTTCTTTGCCGGTGTATTTCATTTGACGCCGTAAGGGCGCGTTTGCTCGGAGGGAAAATTCCGGGCACTCATAGGAGTTAGAAATAAAGGGGATGTATCAATGGCTGGTTTTTTTGGCCTGTTTGACTATTCAAAGCCTGGAAAGGGCGTAGACAAGAATGGTCCGCAGAAAAAACGATTTTTCTTATTTTTTGAACTGTTTTTCCGTAAATTCTGGAAAATGATCACGCTGAATTTACTATATGTGCTGTTTTGTATTCCGATTGTGACGATTGGACCGGCAACGGCGGCAATGGCGCGGATCATGAAAGAATTTGCCTGTGAACGTCCGGTTTTTCTGTGGTCCGACTTTTGGGAGCACTTTAAGAAAAATTTCAAACAGGGCTTTCTGATGGAATTGCTCGATATTGTTGTGATCTTCTTCGCTTATATTGCCTATCATTTTTATCAGTATCGTGTAGGGGAAGATCCCATGTACTATATCCCAATGGCGTTGACGATGGGAGTTATTTATCTTGCCATAGTAATGAACTACTACATTTTCCTGATGATTGCTACCGTGGATATGAGCCTGCCGAAAATTATCAAAAATTCTCTGTTGCTGGCATTGGGAATGCGGACCAACATCCTTACCTTTATCATTACCACCGCGTTGATTATGGCCGCTTATTTTTTCTGGCCGATCGGTATTTTGCTGACTTTAGTGATTCTCTGTTCTCTGTGCTGGTTTATTATTGCTTTTAATTCGTATCAATATATCGATAAATACGTTATCTCCCCTTATTATGAGAAAACAGGGGAACGTCGTCCCGACCTTCCCTATACAGAGGAGGATTTTGATGAGGACGATATTATCTTTGAGGATATCGGAAGCCAGGAAAAGCCCTTAGAGCAGCCTTCTGCCAAAGGGGGGAAAAAGGGAAAAGTTATTAAATAGAAAAGAGATTTCTCAGTATAAAAAGAACCGGCGAATGTTCGTCGGTTCTTTTGTGCGCCGAAAACCACTCGCTAGGCGAGTGGTTCGGAAAAAGACTTGTGTCGATAATGAAGAAATAAAAACTCCCTTTGCTATAATAGGAGTGCGGTCTGCCAACTGCACAAACAAGCAAAG
>CALWNT010000179.1 GCA_944382885.1 uncultured Clostridia bacterium
TAGGATGGTTAGAAGAACACTTCAAAGACCCGTAATGAGCCATTCCGGCGTTTGAGGAATGCCCTTTTGGTTTCTTTTGGGCAAGCAAAAGAAACTCGGGGTTTGGGGGCCGACTGCCCCCATAAGCCAAGTTCAGAACCGGCCAGGTTCTATGCGATAAATTTCTGTTTATTCTCAAAGTTTCTCTTTCCATTTCCTGCGAAAGAGAGTATACTCTGTGAGGAATGCGAAAGAAGAAAGAGGGAGCTGCGGTTGGAAAAAGAATACCGGAATGTGGATTTTAGGGATCAGGACTTTACAGAACAGGAGTGGAAAGGAATTCGGTTTGAAGGCTGTCGGTTCAGAGGGTGCCGGATGGAAAGTATGGTTTTGCAGGGTTGTGAATTTACAAACTGTGATTTCGGCATGGCAAAAATGAACGACACGGAAGTCAAAAATACCGCCTTTGTAAATTGCAGATTTCAGAATACGAATCTTTTTGGTTCGGTTTTCAGCCATTGTAAGTGTATGGGAAGCAATTTTGCCGGCGCAGTGCTGACTGGATTCGTCCTTCAGGGAGGAAACTGCGATTATGCCTGCTTTCAGGAATGCGACTTAAAAAAGATGGATCTGTCGGGAATCTCCTTTGTCAACGCGGATTTGAGAGGAGCCAAGCTCAACCAAAGCCTGCTGCGGGACTGTGATCTTACCAAGGCGATGCTGATGGGAGCGGTGCTGACCGGAGCAGATCTGCGGGGAAGCAGGCTCAATGGGGTCTTTTTAAAGGAAGTCTCTCTTGAGAAGACGAAGATCGATTTTGAGCAGGCGGTGCTTCTTGCAGAAAGCCTAGGCGGGATCGTCTGTTAATTAGATCGATTCTGGGTTTATGGGCTAGTTTTAAGGGTGTATCCATTGCTTCTTTGTGGAGAATGTCAATATAAAAAGGAAGGGAGCATATGGTAAAATAACAACGGCAAACACAGCAAGCTGTTGTGATAGAAAGTTTTGTTTGCCGCTCCGATGAGGAGCGGCTTTTTAATAAGAAGGGGCACTGTAAATTTATGTAATGTCGCTTGTTCGATTACAGCTTGTATTTCTGTCAAGATTTTTATACTTTTTAAGAAGAAAGGTTATTTTCGATTTTATGATTACAGTACAAAATGTCAGTGTGAATTTCAGCGGTCAGGATTTGTTTTCCCATGTGGATTTAAAATTTACCGCCGGGAATTGTTATGGTGTGATCGGGGCGAACGGCGCCGGAAAATCCACTTTTTTAAAGATTTTATCCGGAGAACTGGAACCGACAACCGGTGAGGTCGTGCTGGATCCCAAGACCAGAATGTCGGTGCTGAAACAGGATCACTTCGCTTTTGACGCGTTTACCGTTTTAGATACGATTATTCAGGGAAACCCCCGGCTGTATGAGATTATGCAACAGAAAGACGCTCTTTATACCAAAGAGGACTTCACCGAGGAGGACGGTAATCTGGCTGCAGAGCTGGAAGCGGAGTTTGCGGAACTAAACGGCTGGGACATTGAAACCGACGCCGGGAGACTATTACAGGGCTTGGGACTTTCGCTGGATCTGCTTTATGTGGGAATGGATACCCTGAACGATAAGCAGAGAGTGAAGGTGCTTTTGGCTCAGGCTCTGTTCGGAAAGCCGGACATCATCCTGTTGGACGAGCCTACCAACCACCTGGATTTAGCTTCGGTCAGCTGGCTGGAAGATTTTCTCATGGATTATGAAGGCACCGTCATCGTGGTATCTCACGACCGGCACTTTTTAAATAACGTTTGTACCCATATTGTGGATATTGACTATACGAAAATTAAAATCTATGTGGGGCACTATGATTTCTGGTATGAGTCCAGTATAATGATGCAGCGGATGATTCGGGATCAAAATAAGAAAAAAGAGGATAAGATCAAAGAACTGCAAAATTTTGTCTCCCGTTTTTCCGCCAATAAATCAAAATCCAAGCAGGCTACCGCCAGAAGAAAGTTGATTGATAAACTGACTTTGGAGGAGATGCCTGCGTCCTCCAGAAGATATCCCTTTGTGGGCTTTCAGATCGACCGGGAGGTAGGAAAAGAAATCTTAGAGGTTACCGACCTTTCCAAAACAATAGATGGAGTCAAGGTATTGGATCATCTGAGTTTTCGGGTCAACCGGGGGGATAAGATTGCCTTTGTCGGAGAAAACGAGATTGCTAACACCACTCTTTTCAAGATCCTGATGGGCGAGCTGGAACCGGACGAAGGAAGCTATAAATGGGGGATCAGCACTTCGCGTTCTTATTTTCCCAAGGACAATTCCTCTTATTTTGACGGCTGTACCTTAAATTTATTGGAATGGCTGAATCAATACTCCAAAGATGATACAGACACCTATCTGAGAAGCTTTCTGGGAAAAATGCTGTTTTCCGGGGACGATGTGTTAAAACCGGTGAACGTCCTTTCCGGGGGAGAGAAGGTCAGATGTATGCTCTCCAGAATGATGATGTACGGTTCCAACGTATTAGTTTTGGATCAGCCTACCAACCATCTGGATTTGGAATCCATCACCGCGGTGAACAACGGAATGGTGGACTATAAGGGAATTATTCTTTTTTCCTCCTTTGACCATCAGTTTATCGATACGGTGGCCAACCGAATTATAGAAATAAAAAAAGATGGTACAGTATTGGATAGAAGCGGTACCTATGAGGAGTTTTTGGAATATCAGGCGCAGAGAAGTGGGGAGGCATAGGAAGCGATGAAAGAAAAGAAACCCAATCTCAATCTTTTTGAGTCGGAGGAACTGCCCTTTACAGAGGAGCTTACGACTGTACTGTATGAAAATCCCAAAATGAGGGTGGAGCGGATTCTTTCGATGGGGCAAGCCTCTCCGGAAGGATTCTGGTATGATCAGGAGGAGCTGGAATGGCTTACCCTGCTGACAGGAGATGCTTTGATTGAATATGAGGACGGCAGGGCTGTGACCCTCCATACCGGGGAGATGCTCACCATTGAGCCCCATGAACGGCATCGGGTGGCTTATACCAGTGTGGAACCTCTCTGTACCTGGCTTTGTGTGTTTTTAAAGGAGTGTTAGATATGGAACAGAAAAAACTGGAACGAATCAACGAACTTGCCAGAAAGGCCAAAACAGGCGAATTGACTGTAGAGGAGCAGGAGGAGCAAAAGCTTCTGCGGCAGGAGTATATTGAGGCTTATCGGAATAGTCTGCGGGCCCAGCTGGAAAATATGGTGATCGTGGACAAGGACGGGAACCGGATTTCGGTAAAATCCAGGAAAAAAGATCCGAAAAAATTTTCATAGAGAAAAATGTTTGGAGACAATAATCCCCCAACAGAAAGAGACCGATATTTGGCTTTTTGGCAAAATATCGGTTTTTTAAATGGAAAAAATTTTTCTATACGAAATACGATTCTCATGCTAAAATAACAAGAAAAGAAACCTAGAACGGGAGGCAGAAATGATGTTAACAGCTTATCAAAATACAGCGGATTTGTCCGGAATGCCGGCCCACCGCAGAGACTTGGACCGGGAGTATTTGAAATCTCTTACCAATGAGAACCTGCTGCGCCCCTTTTATCAGGAAGCCGGCATCAACGCCCTTACCTATTTGCCCAAGCACATCCACGGAGGATGGGACTCGCCTTATTCCCAGATCCGCGGGACGGTCTGCGGGCATTGGCTCAGCGCGGCGGCAATGATCTATCAGGAGTGCGGGGATTTAGAACTAAAGCGCAGAGGAGATGAGATCGTATCGGAAATCGCTTTCTGTCAGGAAGAAAACGGCGGGGAATGGTGTTTTCCGATTCCAGAAAAATACCTGTACCGCCTGAAACAGGGAAAGCCGATCTGGGCGCCTCAGTATGTCTGCCATAAGGTGATGATGGGGCTGCTGGATATGTACCGGTATGCCGGAAACGAACAGGCTTTGGAGGTGGTGGAAAAGGCAGCCCGATGGTTCCTGCGGTATACGGATGAAATCGATTCGGATACCATGGCCCGGATGATGAATGAAGAGACCGGAGGAATCATGGAGCTTTGGGCGGATCTTTACTCCATTACAGGAAATCCGGATCATCTTACTTTAATGCGGAGATATGAACGCAGGGATCTTTATCAAAGTCTTCTCAACGGAGAAAATCCTTTAAGCAACATGCACGCCAACGGCACGATCCCGGAAATGCACGGAGCGGCAAGAGCCTATGAGGTGACCGGGGAGGAACGGTATCGCCGTGTGGTAGAACGGTACTGGCAGATTGCGGTGGAGGAATGCGTTCCCTTTGTGACCGGCGGACAGACTAGCGGGGAAATGTGGACCGCTCCCAAAGGGCACAGCGCAAGACTGGGGAAATTGAATCAGGAACACTGTGTGGTCTACAATATGATGCGTTTGGCGGATTATCTGTTTCGGTGGACTGGGGAAAGTCAATACGCCGATTTCTGGGAAAAAAATTTTTACAACGGAATTCTAGCCCAGGGATTTCATGAAGATTCCGCTCGGGTGCAGCTTTGCGAGAACCCTTATCCGGAAATGAAAAAGTATGTTTCCTATTTCCTTCCCTTGGAGGCTGGCGCTCAGAAAGCATGGGGAAGTGCGACGGATGATTTTTGGTGCTGTCACTGTACTTTGATGCAGGCGAATGCCTTTTTGCATCATCATCTCTATTTTCATAAGGAAAACACCGTTTATATCTCTCAATATCTGGATTCTCAGCTGGCGTTTGAATTCCAAGGGGAAAAGGTGTCTCTGAGCCAGCACGAAAGCAGAGAAAACAGCCATATTTTCCGCATCGACCATGACAATATGTTTCAGCCCTCCCGTCCGAACTTTCTCAAACGGGTATTCGAGGTGAAAGGATTAGGAGAACAATCCTTTGCTTTGGCCTTTCGCCGGCCCCAGTGGTGCGCGGGAGAAATGCAGCTGTGGATCAATGGAGAAAAGGTCTCAGCCGACCGGGAGGAAAATGGCTTTCTTTTCCTCGAACGAAACTGGAAGGAAGAGGAGATCACAGTGATCATCCCCCAAACGATCGCCTTTTATCCCTTGGCCGACGATCCTCACACCGGTGCGTTTCTGGATGGACCGGTAGCTTTGGCGGCGCTGACGCAGGAAGAGCGGACATTGTATTACCGGAACACCCCGGAAGAAATTTTAATTCCCCGGGATGAGCGTTGGTGGTGCAGCTGGCGTCATGAATGGAAAACTCAGGGACAGCCGGTGAATTTGAAATTTCTTCCCCTATATGAAATCGGGGACGAGATATATACCACGTATTTTCCGGTGGAACAGCGGAAAGAGACAAAAGAATAGCTCATAAAAAACACCTGTATGTCCAGTGCATACAGGTGTTTTTTGCTGCAATCATTAGTCTGCTGTTTTTTCTTCAATTTTATCGCAGACCGCTTCCATATAGTCTCCTTCAAACAGCTCAACGACGCCTTTGTCGCAAACGCTTGCGAGGCTTGGATCGATAGGAAGCTTTGCCAATACTTCCAGATTAAATTCCTTGGCGACTTCGTCGATGTGGCTTTCACCAAAAATCTTGATCTCCTTGCCACAATCCGGACATTTGATATAGCTGTAGTTTTCAATAATCCCCAGAATCGGGATATTCATGGTTTTGGCCATGTTTACCGCTTTGGAGACGATCATAGATACCAACTCCTGGGGAGAGGTCAAAACAATGACGCCGTCCAGCGGAATGGACTGGAATACCGTCAGCGGGACATCTCCGGTTCCAGGAGGCATATCCACAAACATATAGTCCACGTCGTTCCAGATTACATCGGTCCAGAACTGCTTGACGGTTCCCGCAATGACCGGACCTCTCCAGACCAAGGGCGTTTTTTCATCCTCTAACAGAAGATTCACCGACATAATGTCAATTCCTGTTTTGGTCGTAACCGGATACAGCCCCAGCTCGTTGGCCATCGCCCGCTGTTTGATGCCAAAGGCTTTTGGAATAGATGGTCCGGTGATATCCGCATCTAAAATCGCGGCGTGTTTTCCCCGGCGCTGCATGGTAACAGCCATCATGGAGGTGATCAGGGATTTCCCCACTCCTCCCTTTCCGCTGACAACGCCGATGACTTTTTTGATTCGGCTCATTTCATGTGGTTTTTCCAAAAAGCTTTTCGGGTCTCTGGAAGCACAGTTTTCGGTACAGCTTCCACAATTATGAGAACATTCGCTCATACTCGTTACATCTCCTAATTTATCCTTTTTTCTTTTCTGCGAAACGGCAGTTTGTGCAGGATCGTTCTCCCTGACAGCGGTTATCCGCTACCGTGTATCTGCCGCCTTTCATTTCGATTGCCTTTCCATTGACCAAGGCGTCGGCAATAGCCTTTCGGGCGGAGTACAGGATTCGCTGATAGGTAGCCCGGGACACTTCCATCCGTTTGGCAGAGGTATCCTGATCCATACCTTCCAGGTCGGATAGGCGGACAGCCTCTATCTCATCCAGCGTAAGCACAACGGTACCGCTGTGTTTATGCTCGGGCACAAAAACCTTGTTCTTGGGGATGCAGCATATTTTTCTGCATTTTTGATCTCTTGCCATGAAAACGCTCCTGCTTTATGGTTCTGTTTTGTTTACTCAAAACAGAACCGTTCACTTTTAGGGCATATGCCCATAACAGCAATTATAATGTGCATATGCCCGGTTGTCAACAAATTTGCGGAAGAATTCGACAAAATATTTCACAAAAATTTTGTCAAGATTTTTATTATTTTGTTTTATTATCAGTTTAATGCTCTAAAAAGAGGAAGAACATTTATGTTGTTTACACAAATTTGAAATTTATAGAATTTCTGATATGGTAATTTTACATAGTTTGATGTATAATAGAATTATTCAAATAGCAACCAAAAAAGGATTTATTTTCCTAAAGACAATTTATATTTTATATATAGTTGCTTTGAAAAAGAAAAAGAAAGGATGTGTCCTTTTTGAACGTACCAGTATCGGTTCCGAAAGAGACGGATTTTCCCGTTTATCTGTTTCATAAAGGTGAGAACTATAGAGCATATGAGATGTTAGGCTGTCATAGAATGGCCAAGGAAGGGAAAGAGGGATTTGTATTCCGTACTTGGGCACCCCATGCCAAAAGCATCCGGGTAGTGGGAGATTTCAACACTTGGGATTATACCGAAGCGCCTCAGATGGAAAAGATTTCTGAGGGGGTTTGGGAATGCTTTATTCCGGATGTACATATTTATGACGCTTATAAATACTATATTGAGAAACAGGATGGTTCCTTTTGTTATAAGAGCGATCCTTATGCCTATCATATGGAAACCAGGCCGGGGACTGCCAGCAAGGTATATGATATTGATGGTTTCCGCTGGAGCGACGGCCGCTACCGCAGCGCCAAGGCGAGAAAAGATTTCCGGCAGAATCCAATGAACATTTACGAAGTGCATCTGGGTTCCTGGAAACAGTATGAGAACGGAGAATTTTTGAGCTATACCCGCTTGGCAGAACAACTGATTCCTTATGTAAAAGAGATGGGATATACCCATATTGAGCTGATGCCGGTAAGCGAATATCCTTATGATCCCTCTTGGGGGTATCAGGTGACCGGGTATTATGCGCCTACCTCCCGTTACGGCACGCCGCATGCCTTTATGGACTTTGTGGATCGTTGCCATAAGGCGGATATCGGCGTCATTTTAGACTGGGTGCCTGCCCACTTTCCAAAGGATGACAACGGCCTTTATCAATTTGATGGGGAATGCTGTTATGAGTACAGCGACCCATTGAAGAACGAGCATCCGGATTGGAACACCCGTATTTTCGATTTTGGCAGAAACGAGGTAGTTTCCTTTTTGATTTCCAATGCGGTATATTGGCTGGACAAGTATCATATAGATGGATTGAGGGTAGACGCGGTAGCCTCTATGCTTTATCTGGATTACGGAAAGCAGAACGGCGAGTGGAGGCCAAACCAGTACGGGGACAATAAAAATCTGGAAGCTATTGCGTTCTTGAAAAAGCTCAATCAGGCGGTAAAAGAGACAAACCGTTCCGCTTTGATGATTGCAGAAGAGTCCACGGCTTTTCCAGGCGTCACGAAACCGGTGGAAGAGGATGGACTGGGCTTTTCCTTTAAGTGGAATATGGGTTGGATGAATGACATGCTGCAGTATATGTCCACTGACCCGCTCTACAGAAAAGGGGTACACCAAAATCTGACGTTCTCCTTGACCTACGCCTTTTCTGAAAATTATGTACTGCCCTTGTCTCATGACGAGGTGGTACACGGAAAATGTTCTTTGATCAATAAAATGCCGGGGGATTACGACCAGAAATTTGATAATCTCAGGGCGTTTTATGGATATATGATGGCACATCCAGGCAAAAAACTCAGCTTTATGGGAAATGAGTTCGCGCAGTTTATTGAGTGGAATTATGAACAAGAGTTGGATTGGCTGCTTCTGGATTATCCAAAACATCAGCGGATGCAAAAGTACGTGAAGGATCTCAACCGGTTTTATTTGGATCATTCCGCCTTGTGGCAGAATGATACCGATTGGAACGGATTTAAGTGGATCAGTCATGACGATTATGAGCAGAATATTATTTCCTTCCGCAGGATAGACAAAAAAGGGAAAGAAGTAATCTGTGTCTGCAATTTCTGTCCTGTCACGCGGACCAATTACCGGATTGGAGTGCCGTATTACGGCGTTTATACACCGGTGCTGTCCAGTGACGACAAAAAGTATGGGGGAATGGGAACAAAGGTAGAAGCAGTCACCAGTGAGGCGGTTCCGTTTCATGGATATGACTATTCTATCGTATTGACGGTTCCTCAGATGTCCGCGGTGTACTATACAATTTCCAAACTGCCGCCGCCCAGAGCGAAAAAAGAACCCCTGAAAAAATCGGTAAAGCCCGCCGAAAAAAAGGAGGCCGCTCCCAAGACAGCCGTCAAGCCGGCTGTGAAGAAAGCGTCGGCAAAGAAAAATACCGCAACGAAACAAGCTGTGCCAAAAAAGAAGGGAAAAGAGGGGACGAAACGTACCACCAAATCTTCCGGCCGGTCGTAGAAACCGGCGAAGGGATTTTAGAAATTTTCCCTGCAAGCGAGTCTATGAAACAGGATAAGTAAATTGTTGTGAGGAGGCAACTTCATGTTAGAACGAAGAAAAGAATGTATTGCAATGCTGCTTGCCGGAGGGCAGGGAAGCAGACTGAAAGTTCTGACTTCTGATATCGCAAAACCTGCGGTGCCTTTTGGCGGAAAGTACCGCATCATTGATTTCCCTCTGTCAAACTGTGTCAATTCTGGAATCGACACAGTAGGGATTTTGACTCAATATGAGCCGCTGGTACTCAACAGCTATATTGGAAATGGACAGCCCTGGGGGTTAAACCGAAATTATGGCGGAGTGAGAGTGCTTCCGCCCTATGCTCAGAGCAAAAAGTCAGAGTGGTATAAAGGTACAGCCAACGCTATCTATCAGAATATACACTACATAGATATGTATAATCCCGAATATGTGCTGATTCTTTCCGGAGACCACATTTATAAAATGGATTATGCGAAAATGCTGCGGTACCATAAGGAAAAAGATGCGGACTGCACCATTGCCGTCATTGATGTACCGATGGAGGAAACCTATCGCTTCGGCATCATCAACACCAATCCGGACGGTTCCATTTATGAGTTTGAGGAAAAGCCGAAACACGCCAAAAGCACCAACGCCTCGATGGGTATTTACATCTTTAAATGGGATGTTTTAAAGCAGTATTTGACCCAGGATGAGGAGGATGCGGAGTCTGAAAACGACTTTGGGAAAAATGTTCTTCCAGCTCTTCTGAAAGATGGCAAGAGAATGTTTGCTTATAATTTCTCTGGCTATTGGAAAGATGTAGGGACCATCGAAAGTCTGTGGGAAGCGAATATGGACTTGATCAACCCCTCTGTTCCCTTTGAGCTGAAGGATTCTGAATTTAAAATTTACTCCAGAAACTATGCAAAACCCCCGTCTTATATCGCACCTTCCTCTAAAATTGGTCATTCCCTGGTTGCGGAAGGCTGTAAGATCAAAGGTGAGGTGGAAAATTCCATCATTTTTACCGGCTGCCAAATTGAAAAAGGCGCAGTTGTGAAGAACAGCGTGATTATGCCGAACGCTCATATTTCTGCCGGAGCGGTAGTGGAATACGCCATTATCGGAGAAGAAGCAGTGATTGAAAAGGATGCCGTGATTGGAAAAGATCCAAGCGACTGCCAGATCGATCTGTGGGGAATCAGCGTAGTCGGCACTAAAAAGGTAATTGCAGAACAACAGGTGATTGCTCCGAAAGAGATCGTGTAACGTATTGCTGTCAAACAGCAATGAAATCATAATAATGTGAACCAAGAGAAAATAGATGATAGGTGATACTATGAAAATGATAGGAATTATATTTTCCAATATCTATGACGCCTCATTGGGAGAACTGACCAAGCACCGAACCTTGGCTTCTCTTCCTTTCGGCGGCAGATACCGTTTGATAGATTTTGTGCTTTCTAATATGGCTAACGCTAATATCGCGACTGTCGGCATTATTACCAAATATAACTACCAGTCCCTGATGGATCATCTGGGTTCCTGCGCCGAATGGGATTTAAACCGGAAAAACGGCCGGGTGGTATTTTTGCCGCCCTTTGCCACCGGAGGCACCAATGTTTATCGCGGAAAGTTAGAGGCGCTTTCCAACGCAATTACATTTTTAAAGCGTTCCAGCGGGGAGTATGTCCTTCTTTCAGATTCTAACAATCTTTGTAATATTGATTACGAAAAGGTTCTGGAAAATCATGTGAAATCCGGAGCGAAGATTACAGTGGTGGCCAATCGGGAAACTCCGGAAAATTTTGGGGATACTCAGGAAGTAGTCTTAAATGCCGAAAATGGAAAGGTCACCGATATTGCTTTGGATCATTCCTATACCAGCGATAATTTGATTGGGATGGGGATGTATGTTGTAGAAAAGCAGTTTTTACTCCAGACAGTGGAAGATTTTGTCTCCAGAGGGTATTATGATTTTGAGCGGGACTTCCTGCTGAGATACTTTAACGAAGGCAAAATTGATGTAAATGTTTATGAGTTTAACCGCACGGTGCTCAGAAACCGCGATATCCCCTCTTATTTTAAAAACAACTGCCGTTTATTGGAAGAAGAGGTCTGCGACGATGTGTTTGATCCGCAGAATCCGATTTATACCAAGGTGCGGGATGAAGTGCCCAGCTATTATGATGAAAACTCTGTTGTGGATAATTGCTTGGTCGCAGACGGCTGCAGTATTGTGGGGACGGTTCAGGATTCTATCATTTCCAGAAATGTCGTCATTGAAGAAGGCGCTGTAGTGAAGCATTCTATTGTGATGCAGGGTACAGTATTAAAGAAAGGCGCGGATATTGAGTATTGCATCATTGACAAAGATGTTGTGATTTCTCAGGGACGGACCTTGGTGGGAGCTGAAACAGCCCCGGTTATTCTGCAGAAGGGAACCAGGATTTAGTCCCCAAAACGGACGGAAAGGACTTTAGCGAAAATGAGATTATTATTTGCAGCCAGCGAAGGGGCTCCTTTTATCAAAACAGGAGGATTGGCAGACGTGATTTATGCGCTTCCCAATGAGCTGGCAAACAATGAGGATCTGGAAATCAGTATTTTCCTTCCTCTTTACCGCAAAATCAAACAGAATCCAAAATTTGAGCTGGAATATCTGACGAATTTTGGGGTTCCTCTTTCCTGGAGGAGCCAATACTGCGGGCTTTTTGAAGCGAAACATCCGACGAAAAAAAATATCACCTATTATTTTATCGATAATGAATACTATTTTGACCGGGATACACCTTACGGCTATTACGATGACGGAGAACGGTTTGCCTTTTTCAGCAAAGCGGTGTTGGAATCACTGATTCATCTGGATTTTACACCGGATGTTATTCATTGTCATGACTGGCAGACAGCGTTGATTCCTCTGTGGCTCAAGGCAAATTACTGTCATATGGAGCGTTTCCAGCGGATTAAAACGGTATTTACTATTCATAACATCGAGTATCAGGGAAAAGTGCCGGATGATTTCTTTAGTGAGGTGCTGGGGCTCAACCCCTATTGGTTTAATGTCGTGCACTACGATACCTGCTTAAACTTTATGAAGAGCGCCATCGTCCTGGCGGACAAGGTAACGACGGTATCCCGTACCTATGCTTATGAGATCCGTCACGCTTATTTTGCGCACGGGCTTCAGAATATTCTTCAGGAGTACGGCTATAAGGTAACAGGAATCGTCAACGGCATCGACGAAGCTTTGTATGATCCCCAGACTGATCCGGCTTTGACCGCTCATTTTGGGCCGGGAGATTTAGACGGAAAGCATAAAAACAAGACGGCTTTGCAGGAAAGACTGGGGCTGCCGGTAGATGTCAATATCCCTATGGTGGCGATGATCAGCCGTCTTGCCTCGCATAAGGGATTTGATTTGGTGGAGTATGTGGCCAATGACATCATGCAGCTGCCGATTCAATTTGTAGTATTGGGCACAGGGGAAGAACGGTATGAGAATCTCTTTAACCGGCTGGCCTGGGAACATCCGGACAAGATGTCCTCCAATATGATGTTTGACCCGGTGCTGGCAAATCAAATTTATGCTTCCGCCGACCTGTTTTTGATGCCCAGCCAAAGCGAACCCTGCGGTTTGTCTCAGATGATCGCCATGCGTTACGGAACCATTCCGATCGTGCGTGAGACCGGCGGGCTGTTTGATACCGTCCCGGCTTTGAATCCGGACACCATGGAAGGAAGAGGCTTTACCTTTAAAAGCTATAACGCCCACGACATGCTGGGGTCTATGAAGAACGCGATTTATTTTTATGAGGATAAAAAGAAGCTTCATACCCTGGTAAAACATATCATGACCTGTGATTTCAGCTGGAAAGAGCCAGTAAAAGAGTATCTTTCCCTGTATCAGTCACTGTAGTGTTGGGGTTTCATTTACTTTGATTCCTTCTTATTGCTAACTTACTATATGCGCTTTTGAGACAAAGGCGCGGATAATACCCCCTTTCAGGCTCACCTTTTGGGTAGGCTCTGGAAAGGGGGTGTTATTTTTGCTGCAAGAATTTTATTTTTCCTGTTTGCAAAGATTTCGTTCTCAAGAAATGGTTGAGACGGCGGAATCATGACTCAAGCATTACTTGGTTTATGATTTAGAATGGACATGATAGACTGGAATCAGAAAAGGATGATATAGCAACGTTGCGAAAATCGGTTAGATCATCTTTTTGATGAAAAAACAAGGAGGGGCAGCTATGTTTCAAGGTGTCCGCTATTTAATGAAATTCGCATGGAAAAAACAAAAAGCTTATATTATTCTCAGCATTCTTTATCAGTTCGTGGTGGCACTGATTCCTCTTTCCGCGATCATTATTCCCAAATTCATTATTGACGAGCTGATGAATTTGCAGAGGGTTTCGTATCTGATTGCGTACATTGTCATTCTAGTTTTCATAAATGCTTTAGGTGGGGCCTTAAGCACCTATTTACAAAGCAGGTGTTTTTCCTTAAAAGGAAAAATATTCGTAGAGTTTCAGGCGATGATTACAGAGCGGCTTTCCATGTGTGATTTTGAAAAGCTGGAAGACCCTGGTTTTCTCGATACCAAAGAAAAAGCCAGAAAATTTCTCTTTGCAAATGGACAGGGGTTCGGCGTTGTGATGGATAACACTTTCAATATTATTGGAAAGCTATTTATCTTTTTGGGGATCATCGGCGTGTTGTTGCAATTTCATTTCCTGATCGTGCTGCTTTTTACCGGCCTAGTATTGCTCAATACTTTATTTGAGGCGAAACTCAAGAAAAAGTATGTAGAGTTGGAAATGAAAAAAGCACCGGTTGAACGGAGAACAAATTACCTGGTTTCAGTTGCGGAGGATTTTAACTATGGCAAGGAAATTCGTTCTTACGGACTCAAAGACTGGCTGATCGGCAAGGTGAGAAAGCACTTAAATGAGTCTCAGGAATTTTATGATGAACAGTTACAGGAGAATGCAAAGGGACAGTATTTTGCTTATGGGACTACCCTAATACGGGAAGCAGTTACCTATGGATATTTGGCTTATCTTGTAATCATGCAGAAAATCAGCATAGGTGATTTTAGTATGTACGTTTCCGCTATGGTGAATTTTAGTACCGCCATGAAAGACGTGATGAACAGCTTTCTGGAAATTAAACAGTTTGAAGGGTATTATGACGCTTTGTCCCAATATATGAATGTTCCGATTCGGATGAACACCGGAATCCAGAAAGTTCCAGACGGCCCGTATGAAATCGAATTCAAGAATGTTTCTTTTCGTTATCCTGGACAGCAGAGTTGGGCATTGAGAGATGTAAATATCAAAATTTCCGGCACGCAGCGGCTGGCGATCGTAGGGGAAAATGGTGCCGGAAAAACGACCTTTGTCAAGCTATTGACAAGATTGTATGATCCCACAGAAGGGGAAATTCTGTTGTGCGGTCAAGACATCCGTTCTTTTGATTATGAAAGCTATTTAAGTAAAATCAGCTCTGTGTTTCAGGATTTTAAGCTGTTTTCTTTTTCGCTGAAGGAAAATATCTGTTTTTCTAAAAAGGATGAAATTCCTGATGAGAAGGTTGAACAGGTCTTAAGGACAAGCGGATTTTCCGATAAATTGGAACAGCTTCCGGACGGAGTGGATAGTTTTGTTTATAAAAATTTTGAGGAAAACGGCTTCAATCCTTCCGGAGGAGAAGGACAGAAAATAGCCATTGCCAGAGCGTTGTTGAAAGACGCGCCTATTATTATTCTGGATGAACCGACCGCTGCGCTGGACCCCAAATCAGAGTATGAAATTTATCAGCATTTTTATCAGATGGTTTCCGGAAAAATGGCGTTTTTTATTTCTCACAGAATGGCGACCACCAAATTCTGTGACCGCATTGCGGTGTTTTCTCAGGGGAGGATAAAAGAAATGGGGACGCACGAGGAGCTGATGGAATTGCCAGACGGAATTTATAGAGAATTTTATCACATGCAGGCGGAATCTTATCAGTAATTTAGAAAAGCCGACGGCTTTAAATTCTTAACGGTTCCTTTTTACTTTGGGTAAGGCATGGCTTTAGATATCAGGTTATGCCTTTCTTTCTTCGTAGTTTCCGCTTGTTTTTTAAAAAGGGAACTGGACAAATTTAGTGATTATTTATCTTGTTTTTCCAGAGGAAACCGGATAAAATGGAATTAGTCCCCTTGTGTTTATCACCACGGGGGATAACATACCGAGTTTTTGGCAGACTAATGATAACTTAAAAAGCAACTGAATCATCATCCCATAATAGAATGGAGTAACTAATCTTATTTTCGCTTCCGGCAAACAGTCCTTCACAAGGGGCAATTAATAGATCTGTAATTATTAGAGCCGGAAATGAACGGCGGTCTGCATAACTGAATCTATTCCATTGAGAAAGGCTTGATAAAACATGAATTTATCCGAGGAGAAACTGCTGGAATTGTTAAATGACAAAAGCCTCAAGCATTTTGGCTGTTATTTGAAAGAAGCGACCAAACAGCAGATCTATAAGGCTGTCTGTCTGGTTACGAGAGATCTGCTGGCAAAGCAGCATAAAAATTTCAGTGATAAGTGTGACGATCAGGAGGCAAAACAGGTCTACTACATGTCTATGGAATTTTTAGTAGGCACCTCTCTTCACAATAATCTGTATAATTTGGGTTTGGAAAAAACCTTTTCCAAAGCGCTGAAAACAGTTCAAACCAATCTGTCAGAGCTGTATGAGATCGAACCGGATGCAGGTTTAGGCAATGGAGGCTTGGGGAGACTGGCTTCCTGCTATATGGATTCTATGACGACTATGGGGATTCCGGCCACAGGATTTTCTATCCGGTATGAGTTCGGAATCTTTAAACAAAAAATTATCGATGGCTGGCAGATGGAATTTCCAGACAACTGGCTGGAAATGGGCGGCGTTTGGCTGATTCCCAGAACTGATGAAAGCTTTGAAGTAAAATTCGGCGGAAAAGTATCCGAATCTATGGAAAACGGCCGATTTGTAGCAAGACAGTATGATTATGATACGGTGATTGCCGTTCCCTATGATATGCTGATTTCCGGGCATGACAGCAAAGCCGCCAACAAGCTTACCCTGTGGGGGGCAAAGTCTCCGAAAAGCTTGGATATGAACGCCTTTTCCAGAGGGGAATACGTCAAAGCCCTGGAGGAAAACACCATGGCAGAGGCGATTACCAAGGTGCTTTATCCGGCGGACGACCACATCGACGGCAAGCGTCTGCGCTTAAAGCAGCAGTATCTGCTGGTATCAGCATCTTTGCAGAGCATCCTCAAAAAGCATTTGGAAAAATACAAGACGCTGGATAATCTGGCGGATAAAGTGGCGATCCACATCAACGATACCCATCCGGCTCTGTGCGTGCCGGAGCTGACCCGGCTTCTGATTGACGAACACGGTTATGGCTGGGACGACGCATGGGAAATTGTCTGCAATACCCTGGCTTATACCAATCATACCGTGATGAGCGAAGCGCTGGAACGCTGGCCGGAATTCCTCTTCCAGGAACAGCTTCCCCGGGTATACCAGATCGTTTGTGAAATCAACCGCCGGTTGGTGAATCATCTGTACTCCATCTATCCTGGAGACACAGCAAAGATCGAATATATGGCGGTTATCGCCCATAATGAAGTGAGAATGGCGAACCTCTGCCTTGCCTGCGTGCATAAGATCAATGGGGTCTCTAAACTTCACAGTGACATTTTGACCACCAGTATTTTCCGGGATTACTACAATATCGCGCCGGAGCGGTTTACCAATGTGACCAATGGGATCGCTTACCGCAGATGGCTGTGCCAGTCCAATCCAGGCTTGACCGCTCTGCTTTCCAAGCTGATCGGAAACCGGTTTATGGAGGACGCCAACGCGTTGGAGGATCTGATGAAATACTACGACGATCCTGCTGTTTTGGACGCTTTGCAGAAGGTAAAACATGACAATAAAGTTGCCCTTGCCGGTTATATCGCAAAGACAAACGGAATCAATGTAGATCCGAATTCGATCTTCGACGTTCAGATCAAGCGGCTGCACGAATATAAGCGCCAGCTGTTAAACGTTCTCCACATTATGTATCTGTATCAGAAGCTGAAAGAGAATCCAAATCTCTCCATGCCGCCGAGAACCTTTATTTTCGCGGCGAAAGCTTCTTCCGGATACTTCATGGCCAAACAGGTCATCCGCTTGATCGATGCGGTGTCTAAACTGGTCAATTCCGACCATCAGGTGAGAGACAAGATCAAAGTGGTATTTATCGAGGACTACAAGGTTTCTCTTGCTGAAATCATCATTCCTGCCGCCAATATCTCCGAGCAGATTTCCATTGCGGGGAAAGAGGCTTCCGGTACCGGCAATATGAAGCTGATGATCAACGGAGCTGTAACCATTGGTACGTTAGACGGCGCCAATGTGGAAATTCATCAGCAGGTGGGAGACGACAACATCTTCCTGTTTGGGCTGAAAGCGGATGAGGTAGAAGCGCTTTGGAAAAAAGGTTACTATCCCAGGGATATTTATCAGAATAATCCGTCTGTGCGCAAGGTTGTGGATATGCTGACCTCCGGAATTTTGGGGCAGCGTTTTGATGAGATTGCCAATTCTCTGCTTACCAATCATTACGGTGTGGCGGACGCCTATATGACTTTGGCTGATTTTGACGCCTATGTGGAAGCGCAGGAAAAGGTTTCTCAGACCTATCAGGATCAGCGTAAATTTACCAATATGAGCTTGGTGAATATCGCAAAGGCCGGGTTGTTTTCTTCTGACCGTGCCATTCAGGAATACGCTGACCGCATCTGGCATGTGAAAGCGATAAAATAGATCTATGCGCTTTTGTGTGATAATTTCACACAGATGACACGAAAGAGATCACTTTGAAAAGGCAGGATAATTACTTCCTGTCTTTTCTATTGTTCAGGGGCTCCATCAGCAGAATGAGTCTTTCTGCCCTGTGATTTTTGAGAAAGGCGGTAGCTTATGCGAATTTTATACGACAGCAAATCTTTAGAATACAAATCTCCCTTTGGTTGCCTCAGGCAGGGAGAGGAATGTTCAATTGCTATTGATATTCCGGAACATTGCCGCACTAAAACAGTATTTCTCTGTATTGAAAACGACGATAAATCTTACAGCAATCGAATCCCCTTGGAGTTTCACAGCCGCAGGGAGGGTTATGAGCGGTATGTCGGGAGGTTTTCTTTCGCAAGATGTGATCTGTATTTCTACCATTTTGCCATCGAGACGGAAGAATCCTCCTTTACCCTTTGGAAAGAGGGGAGAAAGGATACCAACATCAATACCGGGGACAGCTGGCAGCTGACCTGTTATCAGAAAGAATTTAACGTTTCCCCGGCTTTTCAGGGAAAAGTGATGTATCAGATCTTTCCTGACCGGTTTTATCAGTCTGGAACCTGCGATCTGCGGGAAAAGCTGACTCCTTTCTGGATCCATGAAAACAAAGGGGAGTCCCCTTATTTTCTTCCGGACGAGAGGGGCGTTATTCAAAATAATGACTTTTTCGGCGGCAATCTTCGTGGGATTCTAGAGAAACTTCCCTATCTCCAAAAGCTGAGGGTAGAGGTTTTATATCTGAATCCAATTTTTATGGCGTACTCCAATCACCGTTACGATACCGCCGACTATAAGCGGATCGACCCGATGCTGGGGAATCAGGAAGATTTCAGGCTGCTGTGCGAAAAGGCCCATGACTTGGGGATGAAAGTGATTTTGGACGGGGTCTTTTCCCATACTGGCTGTGACAGCGTTTATTTTGATAAATACAATCGATTCCAAAACGGCGCTTACCATCACTCGGATTCCCCTTACCGGAGCTGGTACCAGTTTGATGAGAAAGAACCGGATGGGTATCGTTCCTGGTGGGGGATCAATACCCTCCCCTGTACGGAAGAGCTTGACCCTGGTTTTCTGGAATTTATCATTACCGGAGAGGACAGTGTAGTGAGGCATTGGATGCGGCTGGGCGCGGACGGTTTCCGCTTGGATGTGGCGGACGAACTGCCGGATGAGTTCATCCGTCTGCTTCATCAGACGGTTCATGAAGAAAAAGAGGATTCCTTGGTCATCGGCGAAGTCTGGGAGGATGCCTCCAACAAAATCAGTTATGGCGTCCGCAGGAGCTATTTCCGGGAGCGGGAACTGGATTCGGTGATGAACTACCCTTTTAAAAACAGTATCATTGAATTTATAAACGGCCGTCATCTGGCTGGGGAGTTGGCGCAGACTGTGATGACCATTGCGGAGAACTATCCCAAACCGGTTTTAGACTGTCTGATGAACAGCCTTTCTACCCACGATACCATGCGTATCCTTACTGTGTTGGGAGAACCGGACGCCTCCCTTTCCAAGGAGAAAAAATCAGTTCACAAGCTTTCAGAAGACCAGCGGAAGCTGGCGGGGGAAAAGCTTAAATGCGCCGCATTCCTTCAGTACGTGCTGCCGGGCAATCCCTGTATCTATTACGGAGATGAAGCGGGGATGGAAGGATTTGAGGATCCCTTTAACCGGGGCTATTTTCCCTGGGAAACCATCGATGAGGATCTGCGTGCCTATTTTGAGCAGTTGGGTGAATTAAAAATAGCAATACCTGCTTTACGCACCGGCTCTGTGAAAGCGGAAGAACTTGCCGAGAAGGTGATCAGTATCGAGCGGCGCCTTGATGATGAGCTGCTGATTGCCCTTTGTAACACCGGAGAAATTTATGATTGTTTTACCACATTAGAGCCGGTGTTTTTACAGAATGCGGAGTTATCCGGAGGAAGAATCCGAATCCATCCATTTGGCGCGGTGCTTCTCAGGGGAAAAGCGGAGGAACCAGAAGCGTAATAGAAAAAGTCCGGTGAGGGAAAAACGGGAAAACAAAAAAGCTGACGGGAATGATTCTCGTCAGCTTTTTAGACTTTTTATAGGGCTTTTGTGTATGACAATAATTAGGCCATCCGTTCAAAGCAGGCGCGGACAATACCTCTGGTAAAGAAGCGGGCGGCTTTTTCAATAAAAAGATCAAAGTCAACGCTGGAATCGTCATTTGCTCCATCGGAAATCACACGGATAACAGTGAAGGGCACGCCCCATTCATAGCAGACCTGAGCCACCGCGGCGCCTTCCATTTCTACGCATTTGATATTTTTTACATGCTCATACAGCCAGGTGTTTTTCTCTTTTTCACAGATAAACTGGTCGCCGGAAGCAATAGTGCCCAGAACCGCCTTGGGAGCGGAGATATGAAATTTATCCAGATATTCCTGGGGGATATCCCGAGTCATCTGAGCGGAAGCGTATTCAGAGACAGCCTGCAGCGCCAGGCTGGTTAATGCTTCATCTGATTTGAGATAGTCCACATCTAAAAGAGGAATGCGGAAAGAGTTGTCCCCTGGATTCATGTCGTGCTGTACGCTGTAATCTGCTACGACGATGTCTCCTACGTTCATCTGGGGATCAACCCCTCCGGCGGTACCGCAGATGAGAATTTTGTCTACTTTAAAATGTTCCAGCAACAGAGCAGCGGTAACAGCGGCGGCGACCTTTCCGATGCGGGACATCACGAGGACGGCGTTCTGTCCGTAAAGGGTGCCGGAAATAAAATCCCGGCCGGCGATGGTGGTTGTGCGGTCTGACTGCATGTCTTTGTGAATTTCATTGATTTCTTCCTGCATAGCGCAGATGACTCCGATTGTCATAACGATACTCCTTTTCACTTGCTTTTTCTTATGGGGTATTATAACACAGTGGAGGGAAAAATGCTATAATAAAAGAAAAGCAGAAAAAATGAGAAAAAACACCGGCGGACATTTCTCCACCGGTGCAATCGATTTGTGTTATGTACCGGCAGGCAATTGCCTGCCGGTTTACATTGCTTCCTTAACAAACGCAAGACGAATATGAGATTCTTCAGAATCGAAATAATTAAAGAAGTAATGTATTCCTAGTATGTGAGAAAAGAGAGCGGATATAACTGGAAATAAAATCCAAATCAATCATGATTTTTAGCCGTTTTCCGGAGCTCGCAAGGCCGGTAAAGAGGAGGGCTCCGCTTCTCTTCTTATTTTTTTGCTTTTTTGACAGTGAGTGATAACGGAAACCGCGCCGCTGATGAGGAGCATGAGATAAAAGCTGATTCCGCGGCTTAACAGCATTGCAGGCAACAGCATCCCAGTAGGGAAGAAGAGCTTGAACAGTGTCATAAATCCGCTTTCCGACGCGCCTACCGCTCCCGGCAGGGGCAGAGAGGATACCGCGATGGTGAGCAGGGACTGAACCGCCAAAATTTCAAGTAGTCCATGACCTTTTAGTCCGAAGGAAAGGTATACGAAAAACGGAACCAGAAAGGACAGCGTAAGCTGAAGCACCGTGACGAAAAATACCTTGATAAGCACGGAGGGATGCCTTTTGATATGTTGGGCACCCTGTTGATATTCCAAAATCTGTTGTTCGGCAGAGGCTTTTGCCTTTTCGGGGTCTTTGATAAGATGGATTTTGTGGAGCAGGCGAATCCCCCAGAATAGGAAGCGGCGGATGAGTGTTTTGGAAAAGACGGCGCAGAGGATGAAGCCGATCAGCAGGAGATTGATACCAAAACCGTAGACTAAAAGGAGACCGATCCCGGTAACGGAACCGGTGACAAATTCCCGTTTGAGGAAAAACATCACGATTCCATATCCCAGCATAACCGCCTGATAGACAGCGATTAAAATGAGATAGGTCAAAGAGGAGATGGAAAGATTTACTCCATCCCGTTTCATATAGTACATCTGCATCGGCTGCCCGCCTGAAGCGGAAGGGGTGATGGAACTGAAGTAAAATCCCACAAAAGAGTATTTCAGATGACGCAGAAAGGAAATTTTATATCTTAAAGATTCCATAATGATTTTGGTATTCCCCGCTTCGCAACAGATAAACCCAAACATAGCGAGTACACCTAAAATCAGGAAAAAGGGATTGACACTGCGAATGGTTCTAACAAGCTGAGGAATCGGGTTGTCCTTCAGCAGAAAATAGAAGGTCACTCCCATCAAAGCCAGTAAAAAGAAAAGGCTTCCGATATATTTTTTCTTATGATTCATGAGCGTTTCCATATAGGGTCGTCCTCCAATCCTATAAATTCATATCCCTGACGGAGAAGCCAGGGTAAAACCTGTTTTAAAGCGCTGATAGTGTGTTCAGGGGCTCCGGGTGCTCCGCCGGAATCGTGCAGGCAGATCACTGATCCCGGTTTGATCCGTCTCATCAGCTTTGTGGTGATAGTAACAGGGGTGGCGTGTTTGCTCCAGTCCTGAGCCATGACATTCCAATAAGCCAGCTCAAAGCCGTTTTTCTTCGCGTAGTACTTGCTCCATAGATTAGTATGCCCCCAGGGCGGACGGAACAGGCGGATCTTCCAGCCGTATTTTCGGGCCAGCTCCCGGCATTTTTTAAAGTCCCGTTTGGTGTATCCAGGGGTTTTGAACATGCCGTTGCCGTGTTCGAAAGAATGGAAGGCGACCTGATGTCCTTCTTTGATCATTCTGTCGATCAGCTGTGGATGCTGCTTTGCTTTTTCCCCAACGACAAAGAAGGTAGCCTTGACATGCAATTCTTTCAGCAGATCTAGGATTCTTCCAGTGTAACGCGGATCTGGTCCGTCGTCGAAGGTCAATGCGATCACTTTTTGGGAACTGTCCGGCTTTAGGCTTAGGCGCCGGAGATTTCTGGGATTCCATAGCTTGTGGTAATAGGTGGGGATGATAGAGTAACCAGCTCCCAAGAGTAAGATTCCCAAGGAAAGGAGTTTTAACTTTTTCATAATGCGGATACACTTCCTTCCGGTAAAATGACAGGGTTGCCAATGACCAGGCGGTCTGAGGTGTCATGGCTCAGTTGTTCCAATATGGTGAGAATGGATTGATCCTCTAACCGTTCTCTGAATCGTTCCATACATCCGCCGATCTGGGAGAGTCGGGAGTGGTCGAAAATCAGGGACTGTACTTCCTGGACAACATCCGCTTTTTCATTCCACAGAATTTTCCCTAGTCCTTCCTTTTGAATAAAACGGGCGTTTTTGATTTCCTGCAGCAAGAATGGATGCAGTGTCATCATTGGAAGTCCTGAGAAAATGGCCTCAAAGGTAGTAATGCCTCCAGGTTTGGACAGGAGCAGGTCGGCCTCGTACATATACCGGTAGACCTGATTGGTAAATCCCACGATTTCAATATTTTCATACTTTCCGGAAAGCTCCCGGTATTTTTTTCGGTTGTTTCCCAAAATAATGGTGGTTTTTAATCCCGGGATGTTGTTCAGTTGCTGATAAAAATGCTCGGAGTTCGGGATCAGGCCCAATCCTCCGCCCATTATCAGCAGGTGCTTTTCTTCAGAGACCTTTCGTTTTGGCATATGCTTAAAGGCTTTTTTGACTGGAATCCCGCTGATATAAATTCTCCGGGCGTCCACGCCTTTTTGTATCAGGTCGTATTTCATACTAGGCGCACCTACTAAATAATAGTCTGTATTTTCATTGATCCACTCGTTGTGTGTGCTGATATCGGTAACGCAGGTAATCAGCGGTGCCCGCAGGGAATGATGGCGCTTATATCGGCTGACAAGCTGACAGCACAGGGGAAGGGTGGAGATGATTACGTCGGGATAGGTCTGCATCAAAAGCTGTTCCAGTACCTTATATAAAAGCAGCAATAAAGGCGGCCGTCCGTTTTCGCTCTGTCTTTCTGTAAAAGAATAAAAGCTGTTATAGATCTTGCTGCCATGATTGACAAGAAACGTAAACAAGCCATAAAATTTTCGATAGTGCATGGGTGAAATGTATTCTAAAATATCCGTGACGGTAATTGTAGAAAGGGGATATTTTTCTTTAATGGATTCCGCAAGGGAGGTAGCAGCAGAATAATGTCCCATACCAAAGCGTCCTGTTAAAATTAAGATATTCATTAGAAGTCCTCCATTTCTGTTCATTTTTTGCATCTTGAAAAACCAGAGGGGAATTGGATAACGCAAATTGTATTGTTGTTCTAAATGTTTAATACAATTAAATTGCGAAAATCCTGACAAAAGATATTACCTATGAGGTCAGTAAAAATCAGCCCTCTATGCTTCGGTTTGTTTTGATACTTATATTCTAATAAAAAATACTTTAAAAAATCGGAGAGAAATCTTAAGAAAAACTGAAGATATTTTAGGAAGAACGAAAAATTTTGCCGGAAACCATCCAGATCCCTTGCCCGCAGGGGCGTTTCTCTTTATAATGAAATAGCGTGTAATAATCCTTTTAGCAGGATCTGAATTTATCAATTTGGAGTGAACAGCATGAATGACAAGTTGAGTTTTTCCAAGGGGATACGGGACGGAATCCCCATCTGTCTGGGATATCTTTCCGTTTCCTTTACCTACGGAATGCAAGCTACTTCGGGAGGACTTCCTGTCTGGGCGGCGGTGCTGATTTCGATGACTAACCTGACTTCTGCCGGTCAGGTGGCGGGAACAGGGCTTTTGCTTCAGGGGGCCTCTTATCTGGAAATCATGATTACCACTTTTGTCATCAATATCCGCTATATGCTGATGTCGTTATCCCTTTCTCAAAAAATCGACAGTCAAATGAAATTGCCGGAACGCTTGGGAGTGTCATTTGGAATTACCGACGAAATTTTTGCCGTTGCCATCCAGCAAAAGCAGAATATCACGGCTAATTACCTGACAGGATTGATTTTGACGCCCTATTTTGGCTGGACATTGGGAACTTTTTTGGGAGGTGCTGTAACCGGCATTCTTCCCGTGGCTCTTAGAAGCGCGTTGGGAATCGCCATTTACGGCATGTTTATTGCGATTGTTATCCCTCCGGCCAAAGAATCGAAACCGATTTTGATTACTGTGCTGCTTGCGGTAGGAATCAGCTGTTTGTTCCGTTGGACACCGTATCTCTCTCGCCTTTCCAGCGGCTGGGTAATCATTATCTGCGCGGTGGCGGCTTCCGCCTTTGCCGCTTGGAAATTCCCGGTAGATGCCGATGCTCAGGAGCAGGAGGGAGCAGAGTAAAATGGAATTGAATATCGGAAGAATTCTGTTCGCCACTTTTTTGATGGCTTTGGTGACCTATCTGCCCCGTATGCTTCCCATTGTGGCATTTCAAAGAAAGATCAAGAATCGTTTTGTCAAGTCTTTTCTCGCTTATGTGCCCTACGCGGTACTGGCGGCGATGACCTTTCCGGAAATTTTGTATGTCACGTCCAGCGTGATTTCTGCGGTGGTGGGCCTCGGGGCAGCGCTTTTATTGTCTTACTGGAAACGGGGCCTTTTAACAGTGGCGTTAGGAGCCACTGCGGCGGTACTGGTAACGGAATGGTGTTTGAGATTGGTTGGATAGAGAAAAAAGGAATTTTTTGTCCCATTTTGAGAGATTTGTGGTATACTAGATAGAGAATTTTTTGATAGGCGGAAGTATGGTTCCGGTATCAAAAAAGGGACTTCCTCATAAAATCAGTAGGAGAACAGAGGCGTTTTGAAACGCAAAAGGTTACATTTTATGATGGAATACTGGAAGGAGAATGACGAAATGAAGCTATTGGTTTTTGTGCTGAATATGCACGAAAGACTGGATGCCTTACTGACGGAGTTTGCCCATAAGGGAATTGGAGGGGCAACGATTTTAGAGAGTACCGGCATGGCCGAAGTGCTTCAGGATCATGATGAAGAGGATATCCCGTTTTTGGGGTCTTTAAGAAGCCTTTTAAACCCGGAACGGGAAAAGAGCGATACCATTTTTCTTGTGCTTCATGAGGAGAAAGTCAGCGAGGCTGTACAGATTTTTGAACAGATGGTAGGGAATTTGAATAATAAAAATACTGGAATTGCTTTCAGCCTTCCGGTAGATTTTGTAAAGGGGATTCCGAACCTTGAGTGATACGATTTTATTAGATATTGCATTGGTGATGCTGACAGGGTTGGTCTTCGGACGGCTTGTAAAGCATCTAAAAATGCCCAATGTAACGGGATATTTGATTGCCGGGCTTCTTTTGGGTCCTTGCGTGCTGAACTTGATTCCGGGAGATATGGTAAACCATTTTTCCGTTGCCTCCGATATGGCGCTGGGGTTTATTGCCTTTTCCATCGGAAGTGAGTTTAAAATCAGCTATTTCAAGCAAGTAGGGATTACCCCTATTGTGATTGCCATTACCGAAAGCCTTGGAGCGGTTATTTTTGTAACAGCCGCCTGTATTTTACTGGGATTCGACGTAAAACTTTCCATTCTGCTTGGAGCGATCGCGGCGGCCACCGCACCGGCTCAGACGATTATGGTGATCCGTCAGTATCGCGCTAAGGGCTCGCTGACCTCCATGCTGATGAGTGTAGTGGCTTTGGATGATGCCGTGGCGCTGATCGCTTTCGGCTTTGCCGCTACCATTGTCAAAGCGATGGCTTCTCATGGAGGAGTCAGCCTGATGTCGGTACTGTCCCCCTTCTATGAAGTGGCGGTATCTTTCCTCTTGGGAGGAGTGCTTGCTCTCGTAATGCTTTTGTTCCTGCGGCATTTCAAAAAGGCATCCAACCGGCTCTGCTTATCTGTAGGCATGGTTTTTATCGCCACTTGGCTTGCCAACTTGATCGGCGGTTCCGCACTGCTGACCTGTATGGCTTTAGGCGGAGTGCTGGTAAATCTGTTTGATGATACCGAAAGTGTGATGAAGGCGGTGGATGCTTTTACGCCACCCTTATTTATGCTGTTTTTCGCCATGTCTGGCGCGGGCTTTGATGTGGGCGCGCTCAAAAGCATCGGCCTGATTGGGCTCACCTACGTGGTGATGCGTGTGGCTGGAAAGATGGCTGGAGCTTGGTTCGGAGGAAAGGTGATGAAGTCAGAAGAAAAGATTTGCCGCTATCTGGGACCGACTCTGATGCCTCAAGCGGGGGTAGCCTTGGGTCTGATTTTGGTGGCGGAATCGATTGTTCCGGATTTTGCCCCTCAGATTCGGACCGTTATTTTGTGTTCTACTTTTATTTATTCTATTTTGGGCCCCAGCGTTGCCAAATGGGCTTTGACAAAAGCCGGGGAGATCTCTCCTCTGCCGGATTCTCAAAAAGCGTAAGGAAAAGAGGATGTTATGATACTTTATCGCATTGCTGTTGTTTTTTTGTATTTAATGCTGTATAGCTTTTTGGGTTGGCTTTATGAGTCAATTTACTGTTCTCTGAGGGAAAAACATCTGATTAACCGAGGATTTTTAAACGGTCCGCTTTGTCCGGTCTATGGTTTTGGGGCGCTGATTATCCTGTTTTTCTTCCAGGGGAGGGAGCAGGAAGGACTGCTGACGCTTTTCCTGTCCAGCGCTGTGCTGACTTGTATTCTGGAATACATTACCTCTTGGCTGTTAGAGAAGCTGTTCCATGTAAAGTTGTGGGACTACAGCCAGATGAAGTTTCAGCTTAACGGGCGAGTCTGCCTTTTGGGTGCTATTGTATTCGGCATCTTTTCTGTTTGTCTGATTAAGTGGATTCATCCGTTTTTCAGCGGATTGATTGCCACAATTCCGGAATTGTGGATCTATGTTGTCAGCGGCGTGATGTTTGTTCTTTTTGTGTTGGATATTGTGGTGACCGTTCGGGCGCTGATCGATTTGAATCAAAAGCTGGAAGAAATCCAAAAAGCGATCAATTTGGAAAAGGAAAAGAGCAGAAAACGGCTGGACGAATTTTTGGAAAGCCTGCAAACCAAACGAGCTGATTTCAGCGATCTTTGGAAAGAGAAAAAGGCGGATGTGCAGGAGGTGATTCGGCAAGCCGTAACGGAATCCAAGGGAAGAATCCGGGAACGGTTTGAGAAAAGCGAATACAATACTGACCGGATCAAAAAGCTTTTGAAAACAAGATATTTTTCTCAGCGGCGTCTGCTGCGCGCCTTTCCTAAAATGAAATCTGTGAGTGCCAATGATGCGCTGGAACGTCTTAGAGAGATGCTCAAAAAGAGAAAAGACAGATAGCTTTTTGCGCCTATGGCATACAAAGGTTAGCAGCGAATATCTGATAAAAAGGAACCGGGATGGGGTACTGAACATGTCCAGAAAAAACGGACAATAGACAAAGCCCCCCTGATGTAGGAAAATAGACTACATCAAGGGGGTAATTCTATGAGCAAAAGAAATTACACACATGTACAGGAACTGCTGCCAGAGA